>DOIV01000331.1 GCA_003511845.1 Flavobacteriaceae bacterium
TACAAATTTTTACAGGTTTTATCTATGAAGGGCCGAATTTGGTGAAGTCAATTAATAAGGCTATCTTAAATAAATAAATTTTTTGATAAAAATCTCAATTAATTTAATATAAACAAAATATGAAAACACCTCCTATTGATAGATTCTGGAGTTTACTAAGTCGCTATAAATCTGAAATTAGGCAAATTTATATTTATGCTTTATTTATAGGGCTTGTGAATCTTTCTTTACCTGTTGGAATACAAGCAATAATTAATTTTATATATTCAGGTGAGTTAACATCTTCATGGGTCATATTGGTAATTATTGTATTAGCAGGAATTGCAGTTACAGGAGTCTTACAAGTTTTTCAGTTAAAAATTGTAGAAACCATTCAACAGGATGTATTTGCCCGATTTGCTTTTGATTTTGCTTACCGTATTCCGAAAATAACCCTCCTTCAATTAGATAAAATTCATGCACCAGAATTAGTTAATCGTTTTTTTGATGTGTTAACTATTCAAAAAGGACTGCCAAAAATATTAATTGATTTTTCTTTAGCGATTTTTCAAATATTTTTCGGATTAATTCTTTTAACGATTTACAGCTCATACTTTATTATACTTGGTGTAGCTCTTATTGTTATTTTGTGGATTGCTTTTAAAATAACAGGAAAAAAAGGTTTGTCAACTAGCATAAAAGAGAGTAAAAATAAATATCAGTTAGTCCATTGGTTAGAGGAAGTAGCTCGGGTTAATTCAAGTTTTAAACTACACGCTGAACATAAATTACATTTAAATAAAACAGATAACATTACTGAAAAATATCTTAGCAATAGAGAATCTCACTTTAAAGTGCTAATCAATCAGTTTAAGTTTTTTGTTGGGTTTAAAATTCTTATAGAAGGTTGGTTGTTGATTTTAGGTGGTTATTTAGTTATTCAAGGACAGATGGATATAGGTCAGTTTGTAGCTGCTGAAATTATCATTATCCTCATTATTTATTCGGTTGAAAAGGTTATGGTTACCATTGAAATGATATATGATGTGTTGACCGCTTTTGATAAAATTGGCTATGTAACAGATTTGAAACTAGATAAAAACATAGGGCACACAGAAGTTGACAATACTTCAGCATTCTCATTAAAAGGAGTTGAAATTCAATCTGGTTTCCCAAATATTAGAAAAAAAGTATTTAATAATTTTTCATTTGAAATCGCTAAAAAATCTAAAGTATTATTAAAAGGAGATGCTGGAAGCGGTAAATCAGTTTTCCTTCAAATAATAGCAGGTATTTATCCTATTGAAGATGGTGCGTTATATGTGAATGAAATACCTTTTATCAATTATAATAAGAATAGTTTATTTGAAAACATAGGAGTCTGTTTTAGAGATAATCAGATTTTTGAAGGTACATTTAGAGAGAATATTACAGTAGGAAGAGATGTTTATGAAAAAGAACTTTTAGAAGTAGTTAAACTTTTAAAATTAGATTCATTTTTCCTTCACCAACCTGAAGGTATTGATTGTTTTGTTGAAAGTGAAGGAAAGAGATTGTCAAGAGCTACTATTCAAAAGTTGCTTATTGCTAGAGTAATTATTAATAAACCGAAATTGTTATTGCTAGAAAATTCTTTACAATTTCTTAAAGAATATGAAAAAAACAGGATAATAGATTATATAATGGATGATAAACATGATTGGACTGTAGTAGTTATTTCAGATCATCATTACTGGGAAAAAAGATGTACTCAAACAATTGATTTAAGTAAAAGTAACAACTAATGTTAAACATAACAAAAAATAATATTTCTGATAAAATTAATTTGGAAGATTTTAATTCTTTTAAATTATTAAAGAAAAGACGTGTTAAAAAAATATCTAAGTTTTTACTTGGAGGTTTTGTTTTAAGCACATTGATAATTTTATTTTTACCGTGGTCTCAAAATATTAATGCAAAAGGCTTTGTAACTACAAGATTACCAGAGCAAAGACCTCAAGCAATTCAATCTGTTATTGGAGGGAGATTGGAAAAATGGTTTGTAAGTGAAGGTGATTTTGTTAAAAAAGGCGACACAATTGTGTTTTTATCTGATGTAAAGAGCGAATATTTTGACCCAAATTTGTTAGCAAGAACAACAGAGCAGTTTCAGGCAAAGTCTCAAAGTGTACAATCTTATGAACAAAAAGTAAATGCACTTAACAATCAATACAGTGCATTGCTAGGTGCCTTAAGTTTAAAAAGAAAACAAATTAAAAATAAAATACAACAAGCCCATAATAAAGTTAAAATTGATAGTATAGATTTGTTAGCTTTTAAAACCAATTTAAAGATTGCAGAAAATCAACTTTTTAGAACTAAAACATTATATGAAAAAGGACTAAAAACACTTACTCAGCTTCAAGAAAAAGAATTGAAACTACAAGCTTCTGAAGCAAAGGTGAATGTTCAGCAAAAAAAATTATACAATCAAAAAAATAGTCTAGTAAATTTAAACATTGAAGCTATGGTTGTTGGAAGAGAGTATGCAGATAAGTTGGCTAAATCACAATCAGATATGCAGACTGCTTTGTCTTCAAAATTTGAAAGTATAGCTGAAACTTCAAAATTAAATAATAAACTTAGTAATTATAACGAACGTCAAAAATTTTATTATGTGACTGCTCCTCAATCAGGTTATGTGAATAAATCTATTGGTAAAGGTATTGGAGAAACTATAAAAGCTGGAGCAGATATTGTCACTATAATTCCGAATGATTATGATTTGGCAGTTGAAGTTTACCTTAAGCCTGAAGATATTACGTTAGTGACTATTGGTGTAGATGTCCGATTGCGATTTGATGGGTGGCCTGCGATTATAATTAGTGGATGGCCAGAGGCTTCTACTGGTATTTTTTATGGAAAAGTAATTGTAGTTGATAAAATCATTAGTGAAAATGGATATTATAGGGTGCTGTTGATTTCTGATAATAATGAAAGAGAATGGCCTAAAAAACTAGCAATTGGTACAGGTTCAGATGTTTTTATACTACTAAATAATGTGCCCATTTGGTATGAGATTTGGAGAAAATTAAACGGATTCCCTCCAGATTATTATAGAAATAAAACAAAAAAAATAAAAAATTAGTAAAAGAGAAAAAAGAATTGTATATCTGTAAACAGTCCTAAATTGAATTAATTTTAATCTATTTGCGTGATTATAAAATAGTTACTTATGAATATATTTAGTTTTGGAGTTCGTTTTACCGATGAAAAGAGTTGTCGATTACATTTTAAAGAAGAAAGAGATAAAATAGGAGTTATCTGTAACCGCTGTAAAGGAACAGCACATTATTGGCTTAAAAACAAATGGAGTTATGAGTGTAAATCATGTAGATCAAGGCAATCCTTACGTAGTGGTACTATTATGAAAAGTTCAAAACTTTCATTTATGACTTGGTATAAAACCATGTTTCTATTAAGTACTACCAAGAAAGGCTTCTCTTCCAGAGAGATACAGCGTCAATTAGGTTTAAAACGTTATGAACCCGTTTGGGCAATGGTTCATAAATTACGTAAAGCTATGGGCGATCGTGATGATTGTTACACATTAGAGGGTATGATAGAAAAGGATGAAGGTTATTTTACTATAGAAGCTTCAGAGCGTGATCATAAAACCCAAAAATCAGGGAGAGGGAGTAAAACAAAATCGAATGTTATGATTATGGCTGAAAGCACAGTTCTTGAAGATTTAGAAACTGGTAAGGTAGAAAGGCAATGTCGTTATTTTAAAGCCAAAGTATTAGAAAATCATGAAGCAGATGGTACAGATCAAGCCTTTGAAAAAGCTATAGACGACGAACAAACCATTGTTTTTACAGATAAAAGTACATCTTATGTAAACATAGCAGATTATGTAGAAATACATATGACTGAAAAATCAAACGAACAAACCACTAAAGAAACCTTAAAATGGGTACATATAGCTATCAGTAATTCGAAACGAAATTTTGTAGGAACTTATCATAAAATCAAGAAAAAATATCTACAACTGTATCTCAATGAATTTGTTTACAAACTCAATCGAAGGTATTTTGGAGAGCAAATCTTTGATAGGCTAGTAATAGCTAGTATTACAGCTGATGGACACTAAACGGATATACAAAAAAATAATGATGATAAAAGGGGTAAAAATATATTTGTCACTTTGTATTCTCTTAATAAGCCTTGTTGTTAATGCTCAATCTGACAGCTTAACGCTTAGTTATAAGGAGTATATCAATATGATTTCACAACATCATCCTTTGGCTAAAAAAGCCAATTTAAAATTGGATTTTGCAAAAGCAGAATGGATGTCAGCTAAAGGGAATTTAGATCCTGTAATTACTTCTGGTTTGAATCAAAAAAAGTTTAATGATAAGTTGTATTATCGTAAACTTCAAGGTAATTTAAAAATACCAACTAGGTTAGGTATTGATATTGTTGGTGGTTATGAAAATTCAGAAGGTATATATTTAAACCCTGAACATAAAACAGATGAATTTGGACTTTGGCATTTTGGCGTAGAAATGAATGTGCTGCAAGGTTTAATTGTTAATGAAAGAAGAGTAGCCATACAAAAGGCGAAAATAGTTAGAAAGTTATCAGAAAATGAGAGGCAGTTGATGTTAAATGAATTGTATTATAGTGCTACTGTTACTTATCTCAAATGGCAACAATACTATTTTTATAAAAAAATTATATCAGAAAACATCAATATTGCTAAGACTTACCATGAAAACACTAAGCAATCATATCTAGGAGGAGAAAAAACATCTATAGACACTTTAGAGGCTTATATGATACATCAAGATGCGTTGATGCTTTTTCAAAAAAATGAAATATCTCTTATTAAAGCAAAGCAAAATATTGAAAACTATTTATGGGATAATGAAAATCCTGTTGATTTGAATCCTGTTGCTGAGCCAGAAAATTTTAGTAATCCTATTTTTGAGATACAAAGTGATCTGACGGTAACTAATTTAGTAGACAATCACCCGATAATATTAGCATCAGTAAATAAACAATCTAATTTAGAATTAGATCAGAAGTTAAAACGGGAGAAGTTAAAACCTAAATTGAAATTAAAATACAATCCTCTTTTATCAACTAATGGTAATGAATTTTCGGCAACATATTCTAGAGATAATTTTAAATGGGGTTTTGAATTTTCTATGCCTTTATTTTTAAGAAGTGAAAGAGCTTCTGTTCGAAAAGGAAAAATAAAGATAGAAGAAACAACACTAGATATTGAGACTAAAAGAACTAATTTAAAAAACAAGTTAGAAGGTAGTCAACAACAATTAGTTCTTTTACGTGAGCAACTGGTTTTATTAGAGAAAAATGTGAAAGGATATAAGATTTTATTGGACGGAGAAAATGAAAAATTTAAATATGGAGAAAGTTCTGTTTTTCTGTTAAATAAAAGACAAGAAAAATATATTAATGGGCAATTAAAATTAGTAGGACTAAATACAAAACTACATGTTGAATTGTTAAACTACCTGTATTATTCAAATGGTTTGATTGAAAAGACAGAATAGTATTGTTAAATTCATCTAAATTTCCTCCAGTATAAAGAGATTTAGCTTTACTAGTAGATAATACGGTTTCTTTTAATGAAGTGTATAATTTGGCTTTTCAA
>DOIV01000175.1 GCA_003511845.1 Flavobacteriaceae bacterium
AGAAAAATAAAATAGATACCTTTACAATATATTAATTCAAATTTTATATAATTATGAGAAAAAAAATTACTGTTTCTTTTCTTGTTTTTTTTACAACTTCATTTTTATTACTTACTGCACAAAATATTACCGTAAGTGGTACTGTTACTGATGAAACTGGTATGGCATTACCAAGTGTAAATATACAAGTAAAAGGCACAAACAATGGAACAGCAACTGATTTTGATGGAAACTATGAAATTAGTGCTTCACAAGGCGATATACTTGTCTTTTCTTTTTTAGGTTTTAAAACCCAAGAAGAAAAAATTTCAGGAACAACTTTAAATGTTGCTCTATCAGAAGATGCTAGTCAATTAGACGAAGTAGTCGTTACCGCTTTTGGTATTAAAAAAGAAACCAGAGAGTTGGGTTATTCTGTAACTCAAGTAAAATCATCAGATTTAAACTTAGCTGGGCAAACTAATGCTGTTGAAGCATTACAGGGTCGTGTAGCTGGTTTACAAATCAACAGATCTTCTGGTTCTGCTGGTGGTGGTATTGACATCTTAATTAGAGGTGTAACTTCTATAAACCCTAATAGAAGCAATCAACCATTAATCATTATTGATGGGTTGGCATTAGATAATGATACTTTCTCTGGTGGAGCAGATCTTTTACCAAGTTCTGGTTCTAATTCACCTAGTTCTTCTGAACAATTTTCTTTTTCAAATAGAGCATCTGATATTAACCCAGATGATATTGAAAGTTTTAATGTATTAAAAGGTGCAGCTGCTACAGCACTTTATGGTGTAAGAGCTTCAAATGGGGCTATTATTATTACAACCAAGAAAGGAAAACAAGGGAAAGCAAAAGTCTCTTTATCTGCTTCTACCACAATTAGAAAGGTGGTAACCACACCTGACTTACAAAAAACGTATAGAGAAGGTCATAGAACTTCAACAAGACCTGGAGCAGTAATTAACAATAATGAAGATGATGGGTATGATGATTATGGATTTGCTTTTTATACTTGGGGCGTACCTTATACAGACGATTCGTTTACACAGTCTGATGGTACAATCGTTGATTTAACTAATGACCGCTTTTATAGTCCTTATGATTTATTTCGTACAGGCGTAAATAGTCAGGTTAATTTTAGCATTAGTGGTGCTAGTGAAAAGATAGATTATCTGTTTTCAATGGGAAATAGTAAAGAAAAAGGGATAATGCCAAATACAAATTACGGAAAATCAACTTTTAGATTAAAAGGAGGATTTAAAGTAACTGATAATTTTAGTATTAATTCTTCAATCTCATACACTAACTCTGGAGGAGCAAGAGCAAATGGGGGTGATAAGTCTGTAATGAGCTCATTATCTTATTGGTCAGCCACTTTCCCTATAAATGATTATAAAAATGCCGATGGTTCACAACGAAATTATTCAAAAGGGATTATTGACAATCCAAGATATTTTTTAGAGACTAGTAACTTAAAAGATGATGTAAATCGCTGGATAGGCAATGTAATATTTAATTGGGCTCCAAAAAATTGGATAAATATTACCTATGCAGCTCAAGTGGATAATTATTCTGATCAACGAAATCGTTTTGTAGCTCCTGATTTAGATACGGGTACACAAGTAGGTGGGTTTATTGTTGAACAAGATATTAATTTCTTAGCCTTAGAATCTAACTTTCTAGTGACCATGACTAAAGATTGGTCTGAAGATTTTGGCACGACATTAACATTAGGGCATCAAGTATCTGATTCACAACGTGATTTAACCTTTGTTAGAGGAGAAACACTGAATGTCCCAGGTATTAATGAACTTGCAAATACTATTAATACCTTTGCAGGGAACACTATTCGTAAATTAAGAAATGTAGGTGTTTTCGGAGAACTAAAATTTGATTATAAAGACCGATTGTTTTTAACTGTAACTGGTAGAAATGACTGGTTGTCAACTTTACCAAAAGAAAACCGTTCTTTCTTTTACCCATCAGTAAGTTTGGCTTATGATATTAAAGATTTAATAGGCGAAAGTGATATTATTAGTTTTGCAAAACTAAGAGCATCTTGGGCTGAAGTTGGTAAAGGACCTAATTTTGGTGAAATCGGTCACTACTTTGTAGCCGATGGTGATTTCCCTTTTGGAGGAGCGGGAGGATTTAGATCTAGTACAGCTTTAGGCGATTTAGATATTATTCCTGAAAGAAATCAATCAACAGAATTTGGTGTTGATTTGAGGTTATTTAAAAACAGGATTCGTATAGATTATGCCTACTATAAAACTTTGGTAAAAGATCAAATATTTAGTGTGCCAACGGCAGTTACATCTGGTTTGTCTAGAATTACTAGAAACGCAGGTAATTTTGAAACTTTTGGACATGAATTATTAATAAGTGCTGATATTATTAAAACTGAAGATTTAAAATGGGAAACCTATATTACTTGGGCAACAAATGAAGGCAATGTAACTGATTTGCCAGATGATATTGAAGCCATTGTGTTTGCAAGTTCTGGCTTCCCTGGTGTAACCTCTGAAGTAAGAGAAGGAGATAAAATGGGAACATTATATGGTTACAAATGGCGTTATGAAAATGGTCAACGCTATATAGGTGATGATGGGAAACCACGTGTAAATCTTGATGAAAGAGTCGTTGTTGGTAATGCTTTCCCTGATTTTATAACTTCTATAGGGAATAATTTATCTTATAAAAACTTTAATTTCAACTTCTTATTAGAGTGGAAAAAAGGAGGAGAGTTATATGATTCTGGACGAAGAAATAATATTAGAAATGGTAATTTAGCCATCACTGAATTCAGAAATGAAAATACTATTTTAGAAGGTGTTATGGATGATGGTAATGGAGGATTCATTGCCAATACTCAAGAAACTTTAATTGACGCAAATAGTTACTATAGAAGTTCTACTAGATACAATAGAGCTGCAGAGATTCTAATACAAGATGCTTCTTGGGTTAAGTTAAGAAATATTGGTCTTACCTATAATTTTCCAACAGATAAATTAAAAGCCCTAGACCAATTATCTTTTTCTGCAAGTGCTAATAACCTCTTGTTATGGACGCCTTTTGAAGGCTTTGACCCTGAAGCAAATCAATATAGCTCAGGATCAAATGTTTATGGATTTACAGGTTTAAATACACCAATTAGCGAAAGCTATTCTTTAAGTGTAAAAATTGGATTTTAAAAAATGAAAATGATGAAAAAAAATATTACAAAAATAATGCTAATTGCAATATTAGCAATTGGAGTTTCAGCGTGTAGCGATGAATATTTTGATGTAAATACACCCTCAGGAACTGCCCTACAAGAACAATTACGAATGAATGATTTATTGGCTCCAGTAATTCATAGTACTTTAGAGGGTCAAAGGTCAGCTGAATTATCTTTTGGTAATTATGCTCAGAATTTTGTTAGTCAAGGTGGTGGAGCAGCAGGAGAAACTCAAGTTGGCGGGCTTTGGAATCAAATCTATTTATTTATATTACCTAATATTAAAGTAATTAAAGAAAAATCTGCAACAGAAGGAGCTGTACATTTTTCTGCAGTTGCAGATATATTAACCGCAGTTAATCTTGGAATTGCTACAGATACTTGGGATAATATACCTTATTCTCAAGCTTCACAAGGACAGGAAAACCTTTTCCCAACTTTTGATACTCAAGAACAGATTTATACTGAAATTTTTGCCTTGTTAGATAATGCAATTGCTGCATTACAGGGTGATGATAATTCTGGAATCTCTGTTAGTAAAGGTTCGGATTTAATTTATGATGGAGATATGGAAAAATGGCTGAGGGCTGCATATACTTTGAAGGCAAGATATCAATTACATTTAGTGAATAAAGGTAATGTTTCCCCTAATGATGTGCTAAGTACTATTGCAAATGGATTTGAATCAAATGATGATAATTTTCTGATGTTCTATGATGATAAAAATATAAATCCTTGGTATTCTGGTGAAATTTTAGCTAGAAATACAGGGAATTTTCATCATGATATTGCCAGTCAATTAGTAAGTTCAATGAATGGAGATTATTATCCTTTTAAAAGTGGTGTTTTAACTATTGACCCTAGATTACCTGTTTTTGCTACCAATGATGATGAAGCTGAATGGAAAGGCTTTGTTAGTGGTACTTTAGGTTTAGCTCCTGATGGTACAAATGCAAATACATTTTTTGCTAAAGATGGTTATTATACAAGTATTGACTCTCCTTTGATGCTAATTAGTTTTGCAGAAGCTATGTTTATCAAAGCGGAAGCTTCTTTTTTAGCTAATGGTGGTACAACAACAAGTACTGGTACAACAACAGAAGCTTATGAAGCGTATTTAGCTGGTATTAATGCAAGTATGAGTATGTATGGGGTAAATGGTGCAGATTATATGGCTGATACTTCTGTAGATGTTGGTGAAGGAAATTTAATGTTAAATCATATTATGAAAGAGAAATACATTAATAACTTTTTAAATCCTGAAACTTTTGTAGACCATAGACGTTATGATTTTTCTGATACTGTTTTTAAAGGATTAACCATAAGAAATGAAGAAGATGCTGATGGTGATTATACAGGGCAATGGTTTAGAAGAGCAAATTATCCATCTTCTGAATTGAATCGAAACAGAGCTAACGTAGAGGCAAATCAAAAAACTCCTGTTGAACCAGTTTGGTGGGATCAATAAGATTTAGTTTACACACAAAAACCTCAGTCCTAAATTTTTAAGGCTGAGGTTTTTTAATTAAAAAAAGAATTTACCTAACTACTTCTCAATATACTTAATTTCTGTAGTAATTTTTGCAAATTGCCGAAACATTTCCATCACACCACAATAACGATCGACGGATAATTTTACCGATTTTTCAATTTTATCCTTTTTAAAATCGGTTCCATAAAAATTATAAATCACATTTACCTTATCATAAAATTTAGGATGCTCGTCAGTTAAATGTGCTTCAATATCAATGGTAAAATCGTCAACTTCAGCACGCATTTTTTTTAATAGTGAAACCACATCTAAACCTGAACATCCTGCCAAAGCAGATAACATTAATGATTTTGGTCTGTATCCTTTTCCTTCTCCGCCACTTTCTTCACCTGCATCTATTAGTAAATTCCCACCTTGATTGGTAGATTCAAATTGCATGTTACTTTGCCAAGTTGTCATTACTTTATTTGTCATAATTATTCGTTTTATTTTACATTATCCCTTCTCTTTGGAGAGGGCTAGGGAAAGGATTTCTAAATCATTTTCTGTATGATTGGCAGTAATTACAATTCTGCTCATCTTATTTTTATAGGTTGGATACTTAAAGTTTGTAATCACGATTCCTTTTTTAAGTAAGCTATCATAAATAGTGTCATCTTCACAATAAATAACAGGATAATTTTTATCAAACTTTAAACCACCTTTCAAATTTAGTTTATCAGCAACAAAATTCAAATTAGATTGTAGTTTTTGATATTGTGTTTTATAGATTTCTTGTGTGTGTAAATAGGTTTCTAAGTAAGCAGGATTGGCTGCTGAAGACGATACAAAAATTGATTCTTCTTTTAGTTTATTGATAATTTTTTTTTCCCCTGTTATGATTCCCCCTGACAATCCTAAAGCTTTCCCTAATGAAGAAATCATTATTTTTTGATGTATTCTATCGATTGATATTGTATTGAAAATACCTTTTCCATTTTCTCCAACAATCCCTAAACTGTGCGATTCATCAATAACTAAGGTGATTTTTTTATGAGAAGGGATTTGCTCTAAAAAATCAAAAGATGTAGACTTAACTTCCAATCCTAAAATAGCATCTACAGAGATTACTATTTCCTCTTGCGTATCATCTAATAATTTAGAATGCAGATTTCCATCCTTAAATAAAGGCAAACTTTTTTGAGCCAAAATAGCAGGATGGGTCTTAGGATAATGGAAAAAAGTTTGGATTTTAGTAGAAAGATAATCAATAACTAATTTTCCTGCTAACGTACCAGAGGACACTGTCAAAGAAGCTTCTGCACCAATCTGCTGAGCAAAAAAATCTTCAAACTGATTGTAAATAGCTAATTTAATATTTGAACTACGTGAACTTCCATAAAAAGTTCCCCATTTTTTAATGGATTGAAACAAAACCTCTTGAAATTCAGGATGTGTAGGTAATCCTAAATAAGCTGTACCTCCAAAGTACAAATAGTCTTTGTTTTCTATGGTTATTGTTCTGTCAGGAAATTTATTTATTTGCATAGTTAATTAAATTTTAGCCCTCTCCTTTGGAGAGGGTTGGGTGAGGACTACACCTGTACCATTCAATTCACTATAAGAAATTACACCGTCTTTAATAGTCACACCTTTTGCGATGTCATTAGACAAAAGCAAGGCTCCGTCCATATCAACATAATCTAATAAAGGTAATAAATGTGCTATGGCAGAAATACCCACAGACGATTCTGTCATACAACCTACCATGGTTTTCATACCTAAATTTCTTGCTTCAATTAGCATGCGTTTTGCAGCAGTCAAGCCTCCACATTTGGTCAATTTTACATTTACACCATGAAAATAATTATGGCACTTGGTAACATCGGCTTCTATCTGACAACTTTCATCAGCAATTATTGGTAATGCAGATTTTAAAAACACTTCTTTTTGTCCGTCCCAATCTTCAGCTTTTAGTGGTTGTTCAAGAAATTCAACACCTAATTTTTTAAGAGCTATTGAATTTTTTATGGTTTCATCAACTGTCCAGCCACAATTGGCATCAATTCTAAAAACAGCATCGGTATGTTTTCGTAGCTCTTCAATAATTTTAATATCTTCTTTAGTGCCGAGTTTTATCTTGTACAAGGGCCAGGGTTTTTCCTTTAGTTTTGCCACCATTTTTTCTATGGTATCAATACCAATAGTGTAATCTGTAATTGGATTATTTTCAATATTATATCCCCAATATTCGTACAATTTCATGCCTTTTTTACGAGCATATAAATCGTTATACGCCAAATCTAAAGCACATAAAGCAAACATATTGTTTTTAAGATGTGGAGAAATGATTTTCCAAAAATCTTCAGGGTTCAACTGTTTATTTTCGATAATTATTGACTCAATAGCAGTCAATGCTGCGGTCATATTTTCTATGGTAGCTCCGTAATACGGATTGGCAGTTGCCTCACCATAACCAGATAAATCCTCATCTTTTAATTCGACTACCAAAGATGATTGTACGTCTCTTGCTTCTCTAGAAATTCTAAACGTATGTTCTAATTTTAATTCAAAAGGTCTTAATATAAGTTGCATAATATTGTTTTAACAAAGTAGTATAAAACTACTAAAAAAATTCAAGTAATTATTGTACTTTAGAAATCAATAATTAATAAAACATTCTATGCCTCTAGTAACACCACTTTCATCAGATCACAATTTAGAAACCAAAGAACTTGCTGAGTTTTTTAATGAAACCTTAGGTTTTTGTCCAAATTCGGTTTTGACCATGCAACGCAGACCAGCTATTAGTAAAGCATTTATCAACTTGAATAAAGCGGTAATGGCAAATGAAGGACGTGTAACTTCTGCTTTAAAGCGGATGATTGCTTGGGTGAGTAGTAATTCTGCTGGATGTAGATATTGTCAAGCACATGCGATTAGAGCTGCCGAACGTTACGGTGCAGAGCAAGAACAACTCGATAATATTTGGGAATATAGAACACATGCCGCATTTAATGAAGCCGAGCGTGCTGCTCTTGATTTTTCATTGGCGGCATCTCAAGTTCCTAATAATGTTGATGAAAACATTAAAAAACGTTTGTATGAACATTGGAACGAAGGCGAAATTGTAGAAATGCTAGGTGTTATTTCCCTTTTTGGATATTTAAATAGGTGGAATGATTCTATGGGAACATCTATTGAAAACGGAGCTGTCGAAAGTGGGAATCAGTATTTAGGAAAATACGGTTGGGAAAAAGGGAAACACCTATAGATTTACGATTTATTCGATTGGGGATTTTTGATTAATACAATAAACCAAACAAATACAATGGAATAATATTTAGGCTCCCGACTTCCATATCATCTCTTACCACAAAACTATTTTTTACACCTTTTATTTGTTTGCTTGACTTTCCTTTACCTCCTATTTCAAATATATATTTTCTGTCTATTATAAAATCACCCTTATCAGCCAAATGTATTTCGTGTAAATACTTCATTTGATTGGCAAAAAAAGTTTCTCGTAATGTACCATCATTTGCATTTTGTTTACCTAAAGCAATAACCAAATTGGTATTGTTTAAATACAACTTTTGAGGTTTTGTTAAAGCTCCAATTCCTTTTGTGGGCTTAAATAATTCCATTACTAAATCAGCTCTATTTAAAATTTTTATTGCATTTAATAAAAAACTTCTATTCATACCTAAACGCTCGCTTAATTTTGAAATGTTAGGTGTAAACGGAACACTTTGAGCGATAGCAACTAATAATTTTCTTATTTTATAACTGTCTTCATAAGTCATATTTTCAGTTGCACTTAAGTCAACTTCTAAAATTAGGTTAATGGTTTGTGTTAACTTTTGAATATAACTCTCTTTATTTTCCATAAAATATGGATAA
>DOIV01000231.1:0-3400 GCA_003511845.1 Flavobacteriaceae bacterium
GTCCGCTCTCTTCATTGATTTCAACTAAAGCTCTAGTGATACCTATGCGAACTGCTTCTGCTTGACCAGTAACACCACCACCAAAAACATTTACAGTAATATCGTAATTGTTTTCATTATCAGTTAGTGCTAAGGGTTGTTTTACTTTATATTGTAAAGTACCTGTAGTGAAATAATTTGTTAATTCTCTTTTATTGATTGTAATCTTCCCTTTTCCTTTAGAGAGATATACACGGGCAACTGCCGTTTTTCTTCTACCTATTTTGTGTACAATTTCCATTATATAAGATCATTAAGGTTAATAGTTTTTGGGTTTTGAGCACCTTTGTTGTGTTCGTTTCCTGCAAAAACATGTAAATTTCTAAATAAAGCACTACCTAATTTATTTTTAGGTAACATGCCTTTTACTGCTTTTTCTACCAAACGAGTTGGATCTTTTTGAAACAACTCTGTAGCAGTTAATGATCTTTGTCCTCCAGGATAACCAGTATGACGGATGTACGATTTGTCAGTCCATTTTTTACCAGTTAAAATAATTTTTTCTGCATTGATAACAACTACGTTATCACCACAGTCCACATGAGGAGTGAAATTTGGTTTGTACTTACCTCTAATTAGCATTGCTATCTTAGATGATAAACGACCCAATGTTTGTCCGTCCGCATCAACTAAAACCCACTCTTTGTTTACGGTGGTTTTGTTAGCCGATACTGTTTTGTAACTTAATGTGTTCACACGATTAGTTTTTGTCTGTTAATAATAAATTAAATTCCCTCTAAAAAGAGGAGTGCAAATGTACAAACTATTATTTATATACCAAACCATGTTTTAGATATATTTTTTGGAGAAAACATTAACATCTTTAAAGATGAAATTAACAGTTTATTAAGATAGTTTTGTGTTAAATTGTTTGCTCAAAATGTAACATATCAAATGATAGATAGTCTATTAGATATTAACATTATCATCAACCTAAAGAATGAAGAAATTTCTATTTTTACTACTATTGATTAACGCAGTCGTAAATGCTCAAGAATCAAAAGATAAGATTCAGAAAAGAATTTATACCACAGCACCTTTAAGCGAAGAAAAAGCCCCAATTATTGATGGGGTTTTAGATGATGCAGGCTGGAATCTAGTAGAATGGCAAACTGACTTTATTGAAAACGAACCAGACGAAAACACAGCACCTACATTTCAGACTAAATTTAAAATAGTGTATGATGCAAAGTATTTATATGTTGCTATTAAAGCTTTTGATAGTGAACCAATTTTGATTGAAAAAAGATTATCACGTAGAGATGGTTTTGCAGGTGATAGAGTTAATGTTTTAATAGATAGTTATAATGACAAACGTACCGGTTTTATGTTTACGATTACAGCAGCTGGGGTTAGAGGAGATGAAATAGTTACAGATAATGGAGATAATTTTGATGAAAGTTGGAATCCTGTTTGGAATGCTAAAGCAGAAATTAATGATGACGGATGGTCCGCAGAGATGAAAATACCATTAAGCCAATTGCGTTTTGGGAAAGCCAAAGAGCAAATTTGGGGTTTAAATGTGATCCGACAAATTTTCAGAAAAAATGAACGATCAGTTTGGAATAGAATACCAATTGATGCTGCTGGTTTTATTAGTGAATCAGGAGAACTACATGGGTTGGTAGATTTAGTGCCTCAAAAACAATTAGAAATTCAGCCTTTTACGGTGTTACAATATGATAAGTACCCTAAAGAAGGGAATAACCCTTTTCGTGATGGTAGCGATTTTAAATTAAATGGAGGCGTAGATGCCAAGATTGGCATTACAAATGATTTGACATTAGACCTAACTGTAAATCCAGATTTCGGACAAGTAGAAGCAGATCCGGCAGAAATTGCTTTAGATGGTTTTGAAATATTTTTTAGAGAGCAGCGACCATTTTTTGTAGAAAACAATAATATTTTCAATTTTAAAATTGGAGGGCCAACTCGGCGTAACAGAGATAATGTATTTTTTTCTAGAAGGATTGGAAGAAGTCCACAAGGAAGAGTAAATAGAGCAACTGGAGAGTTTGTAGAACAACCTCAAAACACCACCATACTAGGTGCAGCAAAGTTTAGCGGTAAAACAAAAAATGGCTGGTCAATAGGAATTTTAGAAAGTGTTACTTCTCAGGAGTATGCTGAAATAGACAATAATGGGAAACGTAGAGAAGAATTAGTAGAGCCTTTAACCAATTATTTTGTTGGACGTTTACAAAAAGATTTTAATGATAAAAATACATTTGTTGGTGGTATTTTTACAGCAACAAATAGAAATATAGAAGACAATCTAGAATTTTTACGAAAATCTGCATATACTGGAGGCTTAGATGTTAAACATCAATGGAAGAATAGAAAATACTATGTTAGCGGTAATGTTATTTTGAGTCATGTTGAGGGAAGTGCAGCTTCTATAAAAAAAACACAAGAATCACTCACACATTTGTTTCATCGTGTTGATGCAAGTCATGTAAAGGTTGATCCAAATAGAACCTCTTTAACGGGTAGTAGCGGAAATTTAGAATTTGGAAAAGCTAGTGTTGGGCATTGGCGATATGATATGGGCACAGAATGGCGTTCACCTGAACTAGAATTAAATGATATTGGTTTTTTACGTCAGGCAGATGAAATACGTAGCTATGCCAATTTAAAGTATAGTACTTTGAAACCTGCTGGTAAGTTTCGAAGTATTTCAGCCAGTTTATCTAGTTCAGCTGCTTTTGATTTTGAAGGTAATTATAATAAGACAGAACATCGTTTAAAAGGTTCATTTGAATTTAAGAATAATTGGGGTATTGAAACAGGATTTATTCATAGACCTAGAGTTTATTCAAATACTACATTAAGAGGAGGTCCACGTTTTCGATACTCTAGAAAGAATATTCATTTCCTTTTTTTAGGGACAGATAATCGTAAAAAATTTAGAACAACAGCTGGGTATATCTTTTCAAAATCAAAACAAAATCATACAAATTTTTTGAGATTTGAAACTGAATTTACTTATCAACCTACAAATTCTTTTAGTTTTTCTTTTAGTCCAGAATTCACCTTAGAATCTGACAAAACACAATTTGTTACCAATAAGACATACAATAATAATACTAGGTATATTACGGCAGAATTAGATCAAAAAATATTAAGTGCTTCCTTGAGGTTAAATTACATTATCAATCCAAACTTAACCATTCAGTATTATGGTCAGCCATTTATAGCAAGAGGAAGGTATGTGAATTTTAATTATATCACCAACCCTGTTGCAGGTGATTTGTATGATCGTTTTGATTTGTTTGATAGCAATCAAATTTCTTTTGATGGCTCTAATTATTTAATAGATGAAAATACAGATGGCACAACAGATTATGAACTAAAAAATCCT
>DOIV01000231.1:3788-4208 GCA_003511845.1 Flavobacteriaceae bacterium
GGTTCAGAAATATTTTTGGTTTGGTCTCAAGGTAATGTAGGTTCTCAAAACCCTAAAGATCGTTTGTTTAAAAGTCTAGATCAGCAAATATTTAAAGAAACACCAGAAAATACATTTTTAATTAAGGCTACGTATCGGTTTATGTTGTGATTATTTTTTATTAATAAATTTAACATCCCTAAGAGTTTTACTCTGTGACTTCACAACAAAATGTATTTTGTTTCTCGTTAACCTTCTAGGTGACAATAGTTCAATTTATCAGTTTCTTTCAGTTTCCCTTGAAATATACAGAATTTAAAAAATATAGCTTTAATACTGTCTCTTTGGTATGAAAGAGAGTGTTGTCTTTTGCTAGTTTGAAAGCTAAAATTGTCCCCTAGAGGGGACTTTAGGGGTGTTTTTATAATTTATTCCAACAAT
>DOIV01000226.1:0-592 GCA_003511845.1 Flavobacteriaceae bacterium
AGTTTCAAGAAATTTTTTATTACATTTTTTTTGGGAAGAAGCTTAAAATTCATTGTAACAAAAAAACCTACTTTCTATAGTTGTGTAACTACTTATAAATTGAAACTATTGTCCCCTAGAGGGGACTTTAGGGGTGTTAAATTACTGACCCCATAAATGATTAAAGCCCATTCACAACCTTACGAATCTCCACCAAATTACTCAATAAACCTTCTAAATGATCTAAATGTAGCATATTTGCTCCATCAGATTTTGCATTGGCAGGGTCAAAATGTGTTTCAATAAACAAACCATCAACATTATTAACTATACCAGCTCTGGCTATGGTTTCAATCATATCTGGTCTACCACCAGTAACGCCAGATGATTGATTAGGTTGTTGTAAAGAATGCGTAACATCAAGTACTGTAGTTGCGAATTCTCTCATGGTTGGTATGCCTCTAAAATCAACAATCATATCTTGATAGCCAAACATGGTACCTCTATCAGTAAGCATTACTTTATCATTACCACTATCTAAAACTTTTTGAACAGCATGTTGCATGCTTTCAGCACTCATAAACTGCCCTTTTTTTAGGTTGACCACTTTACC
>DOIV01000226.1:990-3771 GCA_003511845.1 Flavobacteriaceae bacterium
ATATCAACATATTCAGCAGCTTTTGTAGCGTCAGCAGCTTCATGAATATCCGTTACCGTTGGTACATTAAAAGTTTTACCAACTTTTTTAAGTATTTTTAATGCTTTTTCATCTCCAATGCCTGTAAAACTATCAATTCTAGACCGATTTGCCTTTTTAAAACTACCTTTAAAAACATAAGGAATTTTAAGTTTATCAGTAATTGAAATTACTTTTTCAGCAATACGCATTGCCATTTCTTCACTTTCAATGGCACAAGGTCCAGCCAATAAAAAAAAGTTATTAGAATCTGTATGTTTAATATTCGGAATTAAAGAAATATCCATGTAAATGATTTTACGCAAAAGTACAATTTTTTAGGTTTCAAATTTTAGGAATATTTTTAGACTTAAATTAAAATCTATTGCGATAAAATACGTTAGTAGACTAACTAGCTACTTATAAACTTAAACTAATGAAAAAAATATTTAAAATACTGGCAATC
This sequence comes from Flavobacteriaceae bacterium, assembly GCA_003511845.1. GTDB lineage: Bacteria > Bacteroidota > Bacteroidia > Flavobacteriales > Flavobacteriaceae > Aureibaculum. The sequence continues at coordinate 1,475 of DOIV01000226.1, forward strand.
ATTTTAGCTCTGCTCATCATTGCAATCATTAGTATTCCTTTTGTTTTTCAGGATAAAATCATTGACTTGATTAAGGAAACAGCAAATAAGAATATCAATGCAAAGTTAGATTTTAAGGATGCTGATTTAACGGTTTGGAGTAGTTACCCAAATGCAGAAGTTTCATTAAACAAGGTTTCAGTTATTAATAAGGCTCCTTTTGAAGGCGATACACTTTTCTTTGCCAATACGATTGATTTAAAATTACCGATTTGGCAATTATTTAAAAAAAATGAGGATATAAGCATCACTAGTTTTGCAATTGATAGTGCAAATATTGCAATTAAAGTTGATAAGGACGGAAATGCCAATTATGATATCGCTATTGATAATAATGAGGATAAAAACAAGAATCAATCAGACCCATTACAATTAAACTTAGATGATTATAAAATAATAAATAGTAACATTTCATATCAAGATGTAGCCAGTAAAATGTTATTTGAATTGTCAGGTTTAAACCATTCAGGTAAAGGAAATTTTTCATCAGAAACCTCAGAATTAAAGACAAATTCATCAGCTTTAGTCTCTTTTCATATGGATAGTGTTGACTATTTGAACAAGCATTCTATCGTATTAGATGCCATTATCGGAATGGATTTTAAAGAAAGTAAATACAGTTTTTTAGAGAATAAAGCGTTGGTCAATCAATTGCCTTTGGTATTTGATGGATTTATTCAATTAAATGAAGAGAATAAAGAAGTGAAAATTACTTTTAAAACCCCATCTTCTGATTTTAAAAATTTCTTAGCATTGATACCTAAACAATATTCGAAAAGCATAGAAGGCGTTAAAACCACAGGAAATTTTGATGTAAAAGGAACTGTTGAAGGTATAATAAATGAGGTCTATATTCCTAAGTTTAATGTTGCAATCAATTCAAAAAACGCATCTTTTAAGTATCCTGATTTACCAAAATCGTTAGAAAGTATCCATATAAATACGCAGATAACCAATACAACAGGATTGGTAAAAGACACGTATGTACTCATTGATACCTTATCATTTCGTATCGATAAAGAAGTTTTTAATGCCAATGCAAAATTAGTTGACATTACAGAAAACATGAAAGTTACTGCTCATATTAACGGAAATATAAACTTAGCAAATCTTGAAAAAGTGTATCCTGCGGAAGCTGTAAAAGACCTAAAAGGATTATTAAGTATAAAAGCCGACACCAAATTTGACATGTTATCTATTGAAAAAGAACAGTATGAAAACACCAAAACTTCAGGAGTATTTAAGCTTTCAAACTTTGAATATGTCTCTGAAGAATTAAGTCATCCGTTAAAAATAAATAAAGCAGGATTGACTTTAAATCCGAAAACAGTAAAGTTAAATAGTTTTGATGCAAAACTGGGTAAAACAGACTTTAAAGCTACTGGAGCTATTGATAACTTACTCGGATTCATGTTTAATGATGAAAATATTGAGGGGAAATTCAACATCGTCTCTAATACTTTTGCTGTAAACGATTTTATGATGGCTGAAGTTGAACAAAAAAATGATTCAACTACAGTTAAAACACAAGAAGAAAGCATTAAAATACCTTCGTTTTTAGACTGTACCATTACTGCAAAAGCCAACACGGTATTGTATGATGATATTACTTTAAAAAATGTTTCTGGTACGCTTTTTATCAAAGATGAAAAAGCAATCTTAAAAAACATGAAATCAAACATCTTTAACGGAGCATTAGGGTTTAACGGAAGTGTATCTACCAAAGAGAAAACACCTACTTTCACGATGAATTTAGATGCAAAAAATTTCAATATAGGTCAGTCTTTTAAGGTGTTAGATCTGTTTAAAGCCATCGCACCAATTGCCAATGCTATTGATGGTAAAATTAACAGTAAAATTAGTTTGTCAGGTAATTTAAACAGCGATTTTACACCAGATTTAAATTCTTTAACAGGAGATTTACTAGCTCAATTAATGGGTTCAAAAATAGCCATTGAACAATCACCATTATTACAAAAATTAGAAAGTAACCTTAAATTTTTAGATCCTAAAAAATTAAAATTAAAGAATTTAAAATCTGCCTTAAGCTTTAAGGACGGTAAAGTGGTGGTAAAGCCCTTTTCGTTGCATTATGAAGATATTAAAATTGACATTTCTGGTGGTCATGGTTTTGACAATACTTTAGGCTATAAAGCGGTAATTAATGTACCTGTAAAATACTTAGGTAAAGAAGTGAATCAACTCATTGCAAAAATTGATAAGACGCAAACGAATCTTAAAATACCAGTAAATGCACT
>DOIV01000118.1:0-8814 GCA_003511845.1 Flavobacteriaceae bacterium
ATTTTATAATTTCTACATTTAAGCCATTAAAAATTTTAAGTTCTGTAAACGCTTCTAATTTTTCTGTTCTATCTTGTGCAAATAAAAATGCATTACATCCTAAAAAAAATAGTGCTAATCCGATTTTTTTCATCTTAATTTAATTTTTATTGAATCAATGTAAAATCTAAATGTTTTCGCTTTAAATCAGTATTTTTAACCTTTACCATTACTTCATCACCTAATTGCAATAACTTTTTAGTTGATTGACCAACCAAAGCATATTGCTTTTCATCATAAATATAGTAATCCTCTTTTATATCACGAATACGTACCATTCCTTCACATTTGTTTTCAATTATTTCTATGTAAATTCCCCACTCAGTAACTCCAGAAATAACACCTTTAAATTCTTGATTTTGATGGTCTTGCATGTATTTAATCTGCATATATTTGATAGAAGAACGTTCTGCTTTTGCAGCTAATACTTCTCGCTCACTAGCATGTTGACATTTTATTTCATAGGGTGCTGATTTAGGTGATTTACCTCCTTCTAAATAATATTGTAGCAATCGATGTGTCATTACATCAGGATAACGCCTAATTGGAGACGTAAAATGGCTGTAATAGTCAAATGCTAATCCGTAATGCCCAATATTTTCTGTTGTATAAATTGCCTTACTCATAGAGCGAATGGTTAAGGTTTCTATCATGTTTTTTTCAGGCTTATTTTGAACATCACTTAAAAGTTTATTCAGTGAATCTGAAGTTGTTTCTTTAGTTTTGGTATTTATTTTATAGCCAAATTTACTAATAATTTGCTGTAACCCTTCCAGTTTTTCTGTGTCTGGTTCATCGTGAATTCTATAAATAAATGTATTTTTTGTCGGGATTCCATTTTTGTTTTTACCAATAAATTCAGCTACTTTTCTATTGGCAAGTAACATAAATTCTTCTATCAGTTTATTTGCGTCTTTAGATTCCTTAAAAAATACACCTATAGGATTCGCTTCTTCATCTAAATTAAATTTTACCTCTACTCTATCAAAAGTTATAGCACCTTGTTGCATCCTTCTTTTTCTGAGTTTTTTTGCTAATTCATCTAGTTTTAAAGTAGCTGTAACAATTTCTTTTTTTACAGTATAACTTTCACCAGTAATAGAAATATCTTCTGAGATTATATCACTTTTTGATTCAATAATTTCTTGTGCTTCTTCATAAGCAAAACGTTGGTCAGAATATGTAACTGTTCTTCCAAACCATTCTTTTATGATATGAGCCTTTTCATCCATTTCAAACACCGCAGAAAATGTTAGTTTTTCTTCGTTTGGGCGTAAAGAACAAACACCGTTAGATAGTACTTCTGGTAACATTGGTACGACTCTATCCACTAAATAAACAGAAGTAGCACGACTGTAAGCTTCTTCTTCTAAAATAGTATCGGGTTGTACATAATGTGACACATCAGCTATATGTATTCCTATTTCATAGTTTCCGTTTTCTAAGGCTTTAAAAGACAAGGCGTCATCGAAATCTTTAGCATCTTTCGGGTCTATGGTAAAAGTTAATGTTTTACGCATATCTCTACGTTTAGATATTTCTTTTGATGTTATTTCTGTATTTAAATTAGCGGCGTCTTGCTCTACTTCTTTAGGAAATTCATAAGGTAAGCCATACTCTAATAAAATGGAATGTATTTCAGTATTATGCTCACCAGGCTTACCTAAAACTGTTGTTATTTTACCAAAAGGATTTTTAGAATTTTCTGGCCAATCAGTTATTTTTGCCAATACTTTATCTCCATCTTCTGCTTCATTAATATTTGCTTTAGAAATAAAAATATCTGCATACATTTTATTATTGTCAGGTATTACAAATCCGAAATTTTTACTCATTTGTAAAACACCAACAAATTCTGTTTTTGCTCTTTTTATAATTTCTATAACTTCACCTTCATATTTATTATTATTTCTTCTTCTATACACATAAACTTTTACGGTATCACCGTCTAAACCTCTATTTAAATTAATTGTAGGTATAAAAGCATCATATTCTAAAGTATCAGTTATAAAATAAGCATTTTTATTTGATGTAACATCTAAAATACCAATATGATAATGTTCATTTTGAATAATTTTATATTTTCCTCTTTCTGTTTCTTCAATTCTATCTTTCTGTTTTAACTCTAATAATTTTTGAAGTATTTGTTGTTTACCATTCGCATCATTAATATTAATTTTTGAAGAAATTTGTTTATAATTAAAAGATTGTTGAGAATTTTTATTTAATACTTTTAAAATTTTAGATTCTAGATCTTTAACTACATTTCCTTTCTTTTTATGATGAAATCTTTTTTTTGACATTAATAATATTTTTTATAAGTAGTTAAATATAACAAAAAAAAGCCTCGATATAATCGAGGCTTTAAAAATTTAATAAAACATTTATTATTCAAGTACTACTTTTTGTTCAAATGAACCGTTAGAAGTTGCTATTCTTAATAAATAAATGCCTCTAGGTAATTTAGTTACATTTAAAGTTTTATCTTTTATTCTTACTTTAACTTGTTTACCTGTTATATCAAATAATGAGGTGCTTTTTAATTCAATATCATTATTTAATTCAATAGTTATTTTATCTGTACTTGGATTAGGATAAACTTTAATATTTGCTTCTAACGCTAAATTTTCAGAAGTATTATTTTCCAAACCAGAAATTTTTCTAATACGATTATTACCTCTATCTACAATAAATAAGTCGCCTGTATTATTAAAAGCCAAACCTGTAGGATTTGATAAATCTGCATTTTTTGCTAATTCTCCATCACCTGAAAAACCTGAATTACCTGTACCTGCTATTGTATTAATTGTACCAGAAGATATATTAATTTTCCTAACCCTATTATTACCTCTATCAACTACATATAAATCACCATAATTATCCATTGCTAAACCAAGAGGATTTGCTAATTGAGCATTTATTGCTTTAACACCATTACCTATAAAACCTGTTTCTCCTGTTCCAGCAATAGTAGTAATAATACCAGTAGATAAATTTACTTTTCTAATACGTTCATTACCTGTATCAGAAATATATAAATTTCCTTTACCATCTAAAACTAAACCAGTTGGGTTTGCTAATTGTGCACTAGAAGCAGCTTTTCCATCTCCAGAATATCCTACTTCTCCTGTTCCAGCAATAGTAGTTACTTTTCCAGTAGAAAAATCTACTTTTTCTACTTTACTATCACTATTTAAAGAAATATATAAATTTCCTTTTTTATCAAAAACAACATTAAAAGGACCACCTAAATAAGAATCAATATTAGGATGTTCTACTTCAGTTTTTTTACCAACTAAAGTTATAGAACTACCTGTATCTAAATTTACTTTTCTGATTCTTAAATTTGCTAAATCAGCTACATATAAGTTATTATAATTATCAAAAGTTAATCCTGTTGGTGTTTTTAATTCACTGACAAGATTTTTATCTGCTGTACCAACAATAGTGGTTATAATACCAGATTCATTATCTACTCTTCTAATACTATTATTATAAGTATCAGCAATATAAATATTATCGTTTTTATCAAAGGTTAAATTAAAAGGTAAATTTAATTTAGCTGTTATAGCTAAGCCACCATCTCCAGAAAAACCTGAATTTCCATTACCAACAACTGTAGTAATGGTTTGACTTTGTATAAAGTAGGTTAAAAATAAAAATAAAATAGTGTAATTTTTTTTCATAATAAAAGGGGTTTAAATTCTTAATTCATAGTTTAGTCTGCTAATTTACATTATTTTATATAAAAAATAAATTTTATTACAAATAATATTCTATTATTAATATTAAAAAATAAAACAACTATATTTTTAGTTATTAACAACTATATTATATTATACTTTTTAATTAAAATTTTATAAAATAAATTATTAATATTGTATACTGTTAATATCTTATATAAAAAAGTTAATTAAAATTTTGATTTTACGTTTTTAACTTTTAATAAACAATTTATTAAAAAGTTATTTTTATTTAATAGTATTGTAAATCAAAATTATAACCTTTTTAATAAACATTTTAATAATATACTTTATCAACCATTATTTTTTATTTTTATTTTATAATTAAGTTAAAAACACCTATTTTTTATATTAATAAACTAAAGTAAAAATAAATAAATATTTTATTTAAATACTATTTTTAATATCATTACTTTTTTTATTTAAATAAAAAATAAATGTTATAAATAGTAATGTAATATTAATTAACATTTAAGTAAATATTTAAAATATTAAGACTTAAATTATTACAAATAATAATTAACAATAGGTATTAAATATGTTAATAAGCATATTTAATAGTAAATATAATACTTAAAACTAAAAAAATGAAAATAGCAATTGGTAATGATCATGCAGGTACAATTTATAAAGAAGAAATTGTAAAAGAGTTTACAAAGAAAGGATATAGTATTATAAATTTTGGTACAGATACAAATAATAGTATTGATTATCCAGATTTTATTCATCCTGTTGCAGAAGCTGTTGAAAAAAAGGAAGTTGATTTTGGTATAATTATTTGTGGTAGTGGTAATGGAGCACAAATGACAGCTAATAAACATCAAGGTATAAGAGCGGCTTTATGTTGGAACAATGAATTAGTTCAACTAACAAGACAACATAATAATGCTAATATATTAAGTATTCCTGCTCGTTTTGTTTCTTTACAACAAGCTTTAGGTTTTGTAGATTTATTTTTAACAACAGAGTTTGAAGGTGGTCGTCATCAAACAAGAGTAGAAAAAATTGCTTGTAAATAAAATTATAATGCCTGTTAAATTTTATATAAAAGAATATCAACAACTTAATAAAGATAAACTTTATGAAATATTACAATTACGTGCAGAAGTATTTATAGTAGAACAAAAATGTATTTATCAAGATATAGATAATAAAGATCAAAAAGCATTACATGTTTTAGGATATAAAAATAAAAAACTAATAGCATATACTAGAATTTTTAAACCAAATGAATATTTTGAGTTAGCAAGTATAGGTAGAGTAGTAGTTGTACAAAAAGAAAGGAAACATAAATATGGATATCAATTAATGGAAACTTCTATTTTAGCAATAAATATTCATTTTAAGGAATTTAAAATAGCTATTTCTGCACAAAAACATCTTAAACAGTTTTATAATACTTTTGGTTTTCAACAAGTAGGAGAAGGATATATGGAAGATGGTATTCCTCATATTTATATGATTAATAATAAATGAATAATCCAAAAATTAATATAAAAAATATAAAAAACCTATCTGATGATTGGCATCAATTAAATAAGGTAAATTTTGATCAGAAAATTAAAAATGGTACATGGATAAATACAGATAGAGAGTGTTATATAACAGGTAATGGAGCGTGTATTTTATTATACAATGTAAAAAATAAAACAGTTATTTTAACACGACAATTTAGAATGCCAACGTATTTAAATGGAAATAAAGAAGGTATGATGATTGAGGTTTGTGCCGGTTTGTTAGATAAAGATGATCCTGAAACATGTATTAAAAGAGAGGCAGAAGAAGAAACAGGGTATATTATAAATAAACCCAAAAAAGTATTAGAAGTGTTTACCTCACCAGGAGCAATAACAGAAAAGTTATATTACTTTATTGCTGAATATAATTCTGCAATGAAAATTAATAAAGGAGGGGGTTTATTATCTGAGGACGAAGAATTAGAAGTATTAGAATATAATTTTGATACAGCTTTAAAGATGATTGATAATGGAGAAATAAAAGATGTAAAAACTATTTTATTATTACAGCATCTTAGAATTAAAGATATTCTTTAAAATTTATTACTACCTTTCAAAACTAAAGTTCTTTTTTGTACTTTAGCATCTCTTATTTTTACAATAACTTTTTATTAATATTATGGCAGAAGACAAAGAAAAAACAGCAAAATTAAAAGCGTTACAACTTACATTAGATAAATTAGATAAAACCTATGGTAAAGGAGCTGTAATGAGATTAGGAGATAATACTCCAGAGGATATAGATGCTATTCCTACAGGCTCATTAGGTTTAGATATTGCTTTAGGTGTTGGTGGTTACCCTAGAGGAAGAGTCATTGAAATTTATGGTCCAGAATCTTCCGGTAAAACAACCTTAACAATACACGCTATTGCAGAAGCACAAAAAGCTGGAGGTATTGCAGCTTTTATAGACGCAGAACATGCTTTTGATAGATATTATGCACAAAATTTAGGTGTAGATATTGACAATCTAATTATTTCTCAACCAGATTATGGTGAACAAGCATTAGAAATTACTGAAAATTTGATACGATCTGGAGCTATTGATATTATTGTGATTGATTCTGTTGCTGCACTGACTCCTAAAAGTGAAATAGAAGGAGAAATGGGAGATTCTAAAATGGGCTTACACGCTCGTTTAATGTCACAAGCGTTACGTAAATTAACAGGCACAATTAGTAAGACAAACTGTACGGTTATTTTTATCAATCAATTGCGTGAAAAAATTGGAGTAATGTTCGGTAACCCTGAAACTACAACAGGCGGTAATGCTCTTAAATTTTATGCTTCTGTCCGTTTAGATATTAGAAGAAGAACACAAATTAAAGATGGCGATAAGGTAATCGGTAATATGACTAAAGTAAAAGTGGTAAAAAATAAAGTAGCACCACCGTTTCAAATTGCAGAATTTGATATTATGTACGGAAAAGGAATTTCTAAAACAGGAGAAATACTTGATTTAGGAGTTGAATATGGGATTGTTAAGAAAAGTGGCTCTTGGTTTAGTTATGGAGACACTAAACTTGGTCAAGGTAGAGATGCTGTAAAATCACTAATAGCAGATAACCCAGATTTATCAGAAGAATTAGAAACAAAAATACTAACCGCAATTAAAGAAGGGTGATTTTAAGCTTATTCATAAAAAAAGAGGTTAATAATTTTATTAACCTCTTTTTTTGTTATTTCAATAAAATTATTTTTTATTAATGTTTTTAATATAATGCTCTAAAGCCATTGTCATAGAAGGCCTTTCTTTACTAGGAGCAGTAATATCTATACGTAAACCTGCTTTTTCTGCAGCCTTAATAGTTGTATTACCAAATACAGCTATTTTTGTTTCGTTTTGTTTAAAATTAGGAAAATTTTCAAACAATGAGTCTATCCCAGAAGGACTAAAGAACACCAACACATCATAAAAAACATTTTCTAAATCAGACAAATCACTTATAACTGTTTTAAACATGGTGGCTTTTTCCCATTTTATTTCAAGGCCGTTTAATAATTCAGGTATTATTTTCTTTAATTTATCAGAAGAAGGTAATAAAAAAGACTCTGTTTTATGTTTTTTTATTTGTACTGTTAAATCTTGAAAAGTACGCACTCCAACATAAATTTTACGTTTTCTATACACTACATATTTTTGTAAATAATAAGCAACAGCTTCAGATTGACAAAAATATTTCATAGAGTCAGGCACAGTAAACCTCATTTCTTGAGCCAATCTAAAATAATTATCAACAGCATTTCTACTTGTAAAAATAACAGCAGTATAATTTGAAAAATCAATTTTTTGATTTCTTACTTCTCTTGCGGTTTCACCTTCAACATGTATAAAAGACCTAAAATCAATTTTCACTTTTTGCTTATCTGATAAATCAAAATATGGAGATTGTTTTGTACTTGGGGCGGGTTGAGATACTAAAATAGTTTTTATTTTCATAAAACTTTTTAATTTATTTATCCCCCTAAACAATAAGAGTTTTGAATATTATTGCAAATGGGGCGATTTCGAGGGTGCAAATGTACAAAATAAAGTAAAACGAATTACGAAAAATTAATGACTGATTGTTTTTTAAAATTAACACATAGTAATAAAGAAATAATAAAAAGGAACAAATGAGTAAAAAATGAGTAAAAACAGTTGAACCAGCATAAAAATTTACAGTAATAAAAGGAATTGTTATCAAACAAAAATTACTTAAATAACTAATTTTTAAAAAGGTAAAGTGCTGTTGTTCTCTCTCTTTTTCAAATAATACACCCAATAATACACCCAAAATAACTCTTATAACTGTAAAAACACTAATGTAAAACAACACTTTTAAGAAAAAGGTAAAATTAAAAGTGATATTATTAGGGTAATATAATTGTATTGATGTGAATATTATTAATGAAAGCGTAATGGTCACGATAACAAAAAATATAATATTAAAAATATTCAAAAGAACAGGATTCATCTTAGCATAACTATTAATATATGAGTTATTTAATAAGACGTATTGTAATTTATAAAAACGCTCACTGAACTTTAGCCTATTTAATATCAGCAGCGTTACTACAATCATTAATATAACTGTAATCCAATCTTTAGATATAAATATACGTTCTATTGCTTCAGTCATTCTAAACAGTAATAATAAGATGTAAAAGTATACTATTTATAGTAAAAAAACTTAACATAAAATTAGTAATATTTTGTTTTACCTTTGTGGTTAAATAATCCTCAATGCAAGATAGTTTAGTTATTATACCTACATATAACGAAAAAGAGAATATAGAAAATATGATTAAAGCCATATTTTCTTTAGAAAAAGCATTTGATATATTGATTGTTGACGACAATTCTCCTGATGGTACAGCAGCTATTGTTATGGAGTTACAACTAAAATATCCAAAGCAACTTTTTTTAGAAGTAAGGAAAACCAAAAACGGATTAGGTACCGCTTACATACACGGTTTTAAGTGGGCGTTATTAAGAAAATATGAGTATATTATTGAAATGGATGCTGATTTTT
>DOIV01000118.1:9217-10070 GCA_003511845.1 Flavobacteriaceae bacterium
GCAGATGTTTCTATAGGGTCTCGATATTCAAAAGGAGTTAATGTGGTAAATTGGCCAATGAATAGAGTATTGATGTCTTATTTTGCAACTAAATACGTCCGTTTCATTACTAGAATTCCTATTCACGACACTACAGCTGGCTTTGTGTGTTACAAACGAAAGGTATTAGAAACTATTAATTTTGATAAAATAAAATTTGTAGGCTATGCTTTTCAAATAGAAATGAAATTTAAAGCTTGGAAACATGGTTTTAATATCAAAGAAGTTTCTGTAATTTTTAGAGACAGAACACAAGGGGAATCAAAAATGGACGGTTCTATTATCGGAGAAGCTATTTTTGGAGTAATAAAAATGAAACTGAAAGGCTTACCAAAACAGAAAAAATGAAGAAAATATTGATAAAAAATGCCAAGATAATTAATGAAGGAAAAATTAGTATTGGTGATGTGCTTATTGAAGATAAATTTATTGTAGAAGTAGGAAATATTGATAAAGTTTCGGATGATGTTACAATTATAGATGCTTTAGGTAAGTATTTAATACCTGGAGTTATTGATGATCAGGTGCATTTTAGAGAACCAGGCTTAACTCACAAGGCCAATATAGCTACAGAAAGTAAAGCCGCTGTCGCAGGTGGGATTACTACGTTTATTGAAATGCCAAACACTGTACCGCAAGCAACTACACAAAAATTATTGCAAGATAAATTTGATGTTGCAGCTAAAACTTCTTATGCTAATTATTCATTTATGTTTGGTGGTACCAATGATAACTTGGAAGAATTGTTAAAAACAGATCCTAAAAAAGTTGCAGCAATTAAACTATTTTTGGGTTCATCAACAGGTAATATGTT
>DOIV01000118.1:10409-12227 GCA_003511845.1 Flavobacteriaceae bacterium
AATTTAGCAAGTGCAAAGGCAGTATATGGCGATAATATTCCGATAGAATTACACCCTAAAATTAGAAGCGAAGAAGCGTGTTATACATCATCTTCAAAAGCAGTAGCATTGGCAGAAAAAACAGGAGCAAGGCTACATGTTTTTCATTTATCAACTGCAAAAGAAACAGTTTTGTTTAGAAATGATATTCCGCTAGAAGAAAAACAAATTACTGCTGAAGTGTGTATACATCATTTATGGTTTGATGATTCTTTTTATAAAGAAAAAGGAACCTTAATTAAATGGAACCCAGCAATTAAAACCAAAGAAGATAAAAAAGGACTTTGGAAAGCTCTGCTGACAGACAAGATAGATGTAATTGCTACAGATCACGCTCCACATACTTTAGAAGAAAAATCTCAGGTTTATACCAAAGCACCAAGTGGAGGTCCGTTAGTACAACACGGTTTACTAGCAATGTTAGAAGCAACACATCACGGAATTCTATCCTTAGAAAAAATGGTAGAAAAAATGTGTCATAATCCAGCAATATTATTTCAAATAGAAAAAAGGGGATTTATAAAAAAAGGCTATTATGCCGATTTGGTTTTGGTTGATTTAGAGGCTCCTCAACTAATTACTAGAGACACTGTTTTGTATAAATGCGGATGGTCTCCTTTTGAAGGCACTACTTTTAATTCAGAAATTACACATACGTTTGTCAATGGTGTTTTAATGTACAACCAAGGGGAGTTTGATGAAACAAATAAAGGTATGCAAATAACTTTTAACAGATAAATAATAAGACAGGTTCTAGGTAATTATTAGTAAAGACCATAAAGGCATTGATTATCAAATAAATATAGTATTGTTAGAGAAAAGATACGAGACAAAAGACTTGATTTTAACTAACGAATAATCCATATTTAAAAAAATAGCATTTTTAGTAAAAAGCAAAAGAGGATAAAATGAAAAAATCAGGATCCATATTTTTTCTATTTATAGTTCTACTATCCTGCACAAGCAGAACTATTTATAAAAAACCAGACCGCCTTATAAATAAAGAAAAAATGATAGAAATTTGGACAGATATTTATATAGCAAGAGGGGCAAAGCATATTAAGACAAAAGACTTAAGAAAAAACATCAATTACATTCCTTTTGTGTTTAAAAAACACCAAATTGATAGTCTTCAGTTTAGCGAAAGTAATTTGTATTATACCTCAAGAATAGACGATTATGAAAAAATATTTTTAGAAGTTGAAAAACGACTCAAAGAAAAAAAAGATATTTATAATCCGAAGTCAGAATTAGATTCAATTATTGAAAAGGATAAAGAAATACATAGTAAAGACTTTGAGTAAGGGTAGCACTCTAAAACATCAATCAGTCTCGAAGCTTCGGGAGAGATGAAATGTAGTGAATAAGCTTCATAATTTGTGGTTTTAGATTTTTCCTTTTTCTGAAACACACTGTGTATTAATTACCCATTAAAACTACTCAGTGCCGTTTAAATATCTTTAAGATAATCTTTACAGGTATTCTTAATAGTATCCTTTAAGGGGGTAAATTGAAAATCAAGAGCCTTCTTGATTTTTGCATTTGAATACTGATAATGACTGTGTGATGATTTAGCTGAATGTTTGGTAATCAAAGGTTCTTTACCGTTAAATTTACTTATTACCCATCCTAAACGCCAAGCAATACCGCTCATTAGTTTATTTACCTTTACAGAAGGTCTTTTCTTATGGAAACCATCCGCTATAGCAAAAAAAACGGATTTAAAAGACACAGTTTCACTGATATGCAAGTAGCGTTCATTTTTTATAGAGGCGGGCA
>DOIV01000117.1:0-7573 GCA_003511845.1 Flavobacteriaceae bacterium
TTTTGCCTCACCCGAAACTGCCAAAAGGCAGTTTCGACCTCTCCGAAGGAGAGGTGAATAGGAAACCCCGAGGCAGAGCCTTGGGGAATTCTTTTCGATTAAAAGAATCCTAATTTATTCTTGTCATAAGAAATCAACATGTTCTTAGTTTGACGGTAATGATCCATCATCATTAAATGTGTTTCACGACCAAATCCTGATTTTTTATATCCACCAAATGGTGCATGTGCAGGATACGCATGATAGCAATTCACCCAAACTCTACCAGCTTTTATAGCTCTAGGTATTTGATATAATTGATGTGCATCTCTTGACCAAACTCCTGCTCCTAAACCATAAAGTGTATCGTTAGCAATTTCTAATGCTTCTGCTTCATCTTTAAATTTACATACCGAAAGTACTGGTCCAAAAATTTCTTCTTGAAAGACACGCATTTTATTATGTCCTTCTAAAATAGTTGGCTGAATATAGAAACCGTCAGCACAATCGCCTTCTAATTTACAAGCTTCTCCTCCAGTCAACACTTTAGCTCCTTCTTCTTTTCCAATCTTAATATAGGATAGGATTTTTTCGTATTGATCGTTAGATGCTTGAGCTCCCATCATACAACTTTCATCATATGGATTGGTTTGTATGATAGCATTTGTTCTTTCAACAACCTTTTCCATAAAGGCATCATAAATATCCTCTTGTACTAATAATCTTGACGGACAAGTACAAACTTCCCCTTGATTAAAGGCAAACAACACAGCTCCTTCAATGGCTTTATCTAAAAAGGCATCGTCATGATCCATTACAGAATTAAAAAAAATGTTTGGTGATTTACCTCCCAATTCCATCGTTACAGGGTTTAAATTTTTAGAAGCATATTGCATAATTAATTGCCCTGTAGTTGTTTCTCCTGTAAAAGCAACTTTATCAACACCAGAATGCGATGCCAAAGGTTTACCAGCTTCTGGACCAAAACCGTGAATAATATTGAATACTCCTGGAGGAAATACATCAGCTATTTTTTCCATCAACAAAGTAGCAGTTGATGGTGTTTGTTCAGCTGGTTTTAAAATGACACAGTTTCCTGCGGCTAAAGCTGGAGGTACTTTCCAAGACAACATTAATAGTGGGAAATTCCAAGGGATAATTTGTGCAACTACTCCTAAAGGCTCTTTAAGGTTTAATGAAACTGTATTAGCATCTAATTCTGCCATTGAGCTTTCTTCAGTTTTGATAGCTGCTGCAAAATAACGCCAATGATCTACAACCAAAGGAATATCTGCATTTATAGTTTCTCTAATAGCCTTCCCATTATCACAAGTTTCTACCAATGCAAATTCTTCTGCGTTTGCTTCAATAATATCTGCAACTTTATTTAATAAGGCTGCTCTTTCAGAAGCAGATGTATTGCCCCAAGCATCTTTTGCAGCATTGGCTGCTGCAACTGCATTATCTACATCTTCTTTTTGTGAACGTGCATATTTTGCAATAAGTGTATTGTCAATAGGAGAAGGATTGTCAAAATACTGTCCACCAACTGGATCTACGAATTTTCCATTGATAAAATTTCCGTACTTTTCTTTAAATTGTGGTTTTGAATAACCCATATATATTATTTTAAAATAACCCTACTCTTTTATAGATTTTCGGCTTCCTCTATGTTTTTTTTGTAATAAATTTACCTTCTATTAATTTAGGTAAAATGCCATTCTGTTCTTAAGGGAATTAAAAGGTTAAAATCGGCACTTTTCATGGAGAATTGTTGCTGTTTTTTCAACAACTTAACACCTAAAAGCTTACAAGATAGTAAATTATTATTAATTAATATTGCATTATTTATATATACATTTATCCTAAAATAGTATATTATCATTTACACGTAACATAATTATGATTCATAAATGAAAGAAATTAACGATATAATTACAGCCCACAAACAATTAGACTTAATCAACAATAAAGTTGCATTATAATCGAGATAAATCATAAAAACTGTATCTTTGAATAACAAAGCTACAAAATGATTTCAGCAATTGTCTTAGCCGCAAGAACTTCTTCTAAAATGGGAGTGAAAAATAAGTTATTACTACCTTTTAAGAATAACACATTTATTGAACATGTTGTGAGTCAATTACTACAAAGTAAGGTTGATGAAATTATTGT
Source organism: Flavobacteriaceae bacterium (assembly GCA_003511845.1). Lineage (GTDB taxonomy): Bacteria > Bacteroidota > Bacteroidia > Flavobacteriales > Flavobacteriaceae > Aureibaculum. The sequence goes on from DOIV01000117.1 coordinate 2,155, forward strand.
GGTTTTAGGTCATGAAAAAGATAAAGTCAAGCAATTATTAACACAAAAAGAAGTGGTTTTTACTGTTAACACAGCTTACAATTCTGGAATGACACCACCCATTCAAATGGGTATTAAAGCGACTTCTAAAAATACAGACGGTTATTTAATTTGCTTGTCGGATATGCCATTTTTAACTACAGGTGATTACAATAAAATTCTCACCTCTATTTCTGGAAACAAAGAAATTATTCTTCCGTTTTTTATGACAATAAAAAAGGGAATCCTGTTTGCTTTTCAAAGGACTTTAAAGAGGCTATTTTAAATCACTCCGCACCAAAAGGTTGTAAAAAAATCATTCAAAACAATAAAGGTCACCTTGTTAAAGTTTTGTTTGAGAATACACATATCTTGAAAGATATTGATACTGAAGAGGATTTTAATGGAATCTAAATTACACTTAAAATTCAATTCCTTATCATTTAATAATATACGGATTAATACTTTGATAGTTTTTAACCACAAAATCTAACGCACTTTTTAATATCATTCCCATATTCTTAGATTTTTTAAATTTCACATCACCAGTCAATTCAAACAAGCCTTTTTTGAGTTGGTTGATTTTTTCTGGTGGAGAAATGACATCTTTAGACATAATATTAATTAAATTTGAAAGTCTATCATCTTCACTTACCGCTCTTTTAGCTAATAATGAGCGTTCTTCTAATTGGTATTGATCAATAGACTCTTTTTGCAATATTTTGTCAGTCATTTCTACCAATTTATTATTCTCTTTTAAAAACTGAGGCATATATACTCTTGGGTTTCCTTCATAAGATTGCTGATCAAAATCAATAGCTCTAATTCTATACTGAATCCTATCAAAATCATGAGTCAAAACCATTACATAATTATAGGATCGCATATCGCCTAATAAACGTACAAAACAACGTTCATTAAACTTTACGAATTCTTTAGCAATTGCATTTTTATCTTGCTCAGAACAATTTTTTAAATTATTTGCTATAAAGGTATCGCCTGGTATACCAGAGATATGTTCTTCAATCAAAGTATCTTTATAGACTAAGAAATAAATATAATTAGGCGATAATAAATGTTCTAATTCCAATCCATATACACGAGATGCATCAGCTTTTTTAATGTAAAAAAACACATAATTGTCATTTAAAATATTTCTAACTTTAATACGAAAAGGTTTAGAATTACCAAAGGTGCAAAAATCAATACTATCTATATTCAAATAAGGCAACATGGTATCACTCCCGTCAGCATATAAAATTGTATAGATATGTTTTAAGCTCAATTCAATTTCATTACGTTCATGCTCAGCAAAAAAAGTACTTACCCATAGCGTATCATTACCTTCTTCATCATAAATTTCTACAGCACCTTGAAAACGTAATAGATCATCATAAAAGATAGGTATTTTAATGTTTCTACCATGTTCAGTCAAATATTCAGAAAGCTCTTCTGTAATTGGAAAAGCAGGCTTTTTTTTGGATATCAATTTTTGATCCATTTAAATAATTTTTTAATTTTCAATAAAGATACAGTGTTTTTATTCAACATCACCATAATTAACATGTGTTGCTTCATCATCATTTATTTGCAAATTGCTAAAATATAATTAAAACTTTAACGTTAAACATATAACCCAAAACCTGAATTAAATGAAAACAGTAAATTTTATAAAACTTTTAATAGTTTTATTTATTGGAATATCAACTACTACTTATGCTCAAAAAGAATCAGGTACTTTACCAGATGGCTTTGTGTATGTTAAAAATGAAATCCCTAATTTAAGAAGTGACTTGCGTTATTACTCTACTAATAATTTTATTGGAAAACCTATTGATGGTTATTTAAAACCTAAATGTATTTTAACTAAAGAAGCTACAGCCGCCCTTAAAAAGGTGCAAAAAGAATTTGAAAGACTAGGCTTTGGGTTGATGATTTTTGATGCCTACAGGCCTCAACGAGCTGTAAGTCAGTTTGTGAAATGGGCTCAAGATTCTACTGACACAAAAATGAAAGAACAATACTACCCTAATATAGATAAAAAAGATTTATTTAAAGAAGAATATATCGCAACCAAATCTGGTCACAGTAGAGGTAGTACAGTTGACCTTACTATTGTATCTTTAAAAACTGGACATATACTAGATCTGGGAAGTTCATTTGATTTATTTGATGAAAAATCAGCTGTTAATTATAAAAACATTACAAAAAATCAACGTTCAATACGATTAATGCTACAACGCAGAATGGTAAAACATGGTTTTAAACCTCATGATAAAGAATGGTGGCATTTTACATTAAAGAAAGAACCATACCCAGACACCTACTTCGATTTTTCAATAGAATAAGTCATATGCAAAACAACAATAAAAAACCGCTCAATGAGCGGTTTTTATTGTTAATAGCTATACGGTGCCTGTAGTTCAGCATGGCGTAACTACATTATTTTAATAAATCAAAACTTCTCTTAATAAAATCAGTCAAATCTTTACCTTTCAATAGGTTTTGAGACAACTTCGCTAAGTCTAACGCTTGACTAACATATTCTTCTCTTTTACCTTTTGCCTTTAGTATTTTTTGCATCAATTCATTATTGGTATTGACCACCAAATTATACATTTCAGGAAAATTACTCATTCCCATCATACCGCCGCCGCCAGTAGCTTGCATTTCTTTCATTCTACGCATAAATTCTGGTTGTGTAATTGTAAACGGATTTGATTTAGAATCTAAAGCCTCTAATTGAACCGTATATTTTTCTTTTGGTACAATACCTTCTACTATTTCTTTCAATTTACCTTTCTCATCATCTGATAATTTTGAAATATGCTCCTCATCTTTTTTAATCAAATTATCAATAGAATCTGAATCAACTCTCACAAATTTAATTGGAGTTTTATCAGCCGACATTTCAGAATTTTCAGTTTCAAATTTTTGGATTAAGTGTGACACGATTGGCGAATCTAACAACAATACTTCATAGCCTTTTTCCTTAGCTTGTTCTGTGTATCCATGTTGTTCTTCAGCATTAGTTGCATACAACAATACCAAATTACCATCTTTGTCAGTTTGCACATCTTTTACTTTAGTTTTCAATTCATCAAAAGTAAAATAAGTATTATCAACCGTTGGGAATAATGCGAATTTCTGTGCTTTTTCAAAGAATTTTGGCTCAGAAAGCATTCCGTATTCTATGACAATTTTAATATCATTCCATTTTTTTTCAAACTCAGCTCTATCCTTTTTAAATAGAGATTGAAGCTTGTCTCCTACTTTTTTCGTGATATAAGATGCTATTTTTTTAACGGCACCATCTGCTTGTAAATAACTACGAGAAACATTTAACGGAATGTCTGGAGAATCAATAACACCACGCAACATTTGTAAAAATTCAGGTACAATACCCTCTACATTATCGGTTACAAACACTTGATTTTGATACAATTGTATTCTATCTTTTTGAACATCTAAATTAGCCTTCATCTTAGGGAAATATAGAATTCCCGTTAAGTTAAAAGGATAATCTACATTCAAATGGATATTAAACAAAGGTTCTTCAAATTGCATAGGATACAATTCTCTATAAAAAGAAGTATAATCTTCTTTCTTTAAATCGGCAGGTTGTTTTGTCCATGCTGGATTAGGATTGTTTACAATATTATCAACCGTAATCATTTTTTGAGGCTCAGTAGTTTCTTTACCGTCTTTATCTTTTGTTGTTTTTGGAGTATGCTTAGGATCAGCAATTTCCTTTGTTCCGAATTTTATCGGAATTGGCATAAACTTATTGTACTTAGACAACAGTTCATTAATTCTATGCTCTTCTAAAAACTCCGTAGAATCTTCTGCTATATGCAAAATAATTTCTGTACCAACTTCCTTTCTTTTATCTTTTACCAAGGTAAATTCAGGAGAACCGTCACATTCCCATTTTACAGCATCTTCATTTTCAAGATAAGATTTTGTGATAATTTCAACACGTTCAGCCACCATAAATGCAGAATAAAACCCTAGTCCAAAATGACCTATAATTCCTGAATCTTTGGCAGAGTCTTTATATTTTTCTAAAAATTCTTCAGCACCAGAAAAAGCTACTTCATTGATATATTTACCAACTTCTTCTTTGGTCATACCTACACCTTGATCTATAATATGTAGTTTTTTACCTTCTTTATCAATTTTAATTTCAATTTGCGGGTTCTTATACACCACTTTTCCTTCACCAATCGAAGATAAATGCTTTAACTTCAAAGTAGCATCGGTAGCATTTGATATCAATTCTCTTAAAAAAATTTCATGATCTGAATACAAGAATTTTTTAATTAACGGAAATATGTTTTCAACCGAAACATTTATTGTTCCTTTAGCCATAATAAATAATTTTTTATTTGTCATTCCCATGAAAATGGGAATCGTATTAATTTTAGTTTATACTTCTCTAAAAGTACCAGTCAAAAAAAATACCAAAACCTATAAAATGACAAGATGTCAGAAAATAGAATTAATTTAACATAAGCCTAAAATATAATCACTTTTGCTCATTATTTTATTGTATGTCCGTTTTTTGTCATAACTAACTACGTCACCCTGTCCCGAAGCTTCGGGACTGAATGACGACATCAAATACTTTATGCCTCTTTACTGACATACAATTATTTTATTTATATTTGAATACTAAAATCAATACTATGTACAATTCAAGAATTACAGGTTTAGGTTATTACGTACCAGACAATGTTGTCACCAATGATGACTTATCAAAATTAATGGATACGAATGACGAATGGATTCAAGAAAGAACAGGTATTAAAGAACGTAGATGGATACCACAAGAAAGCGATGATACCTCAGCTGTGATGGGTGCAAAAGCATCTAAAATTGCTATTGAACGTGCAGGATTGGCCAAAGACGATATTGATTTTATTGTATTTGCAACGCTGAGTCCAGATTATTATTTTCCTGGGTGTGGTGTTCAAATTCAAGACATGTTAGACATGCCAACCATTGGTGCTATTGACATTAGAAATCAATGTTCTGGCTTTATATATGCCATTTCTACCGCCGATCAGTTTATAAAAACGGGCATGTATAAAAATATTTTGGTTATTGGTGCTGAACATCATTCTAACGGATTAGATAAAACTACCCGAGGAAGAGGCGTTGCTATAATTTTTGGTGATGGTGCTGGTGCTTGTGTACTTTCTAGAACGGAAGACAATACCAAAGGCATTTTATCTTCTCACTTACATAGTGAAGGAAAACATGCTGACAAATTGATTGTAGAATCACCAAGTATTAAAAATTGGATTCCAGAACTCATTGCTTCTGATGGTGAAGATATTTCTTATTACCCATATATGGATGGCAACTTTGTATTTAAAAATGCCATAGTCCGTTTTAG
>DOIV01000117.1:8000-8238 GCA_003511845.1 Flavobacteriaceae bacterium
CAGAAAAAATTTGGCTTACGTGACGACCAAGTCTATAATAATATTATGAAATTTGGTAACACTACAGCAGCATCAATCATTATTGCATTAACTGAAGCTTGGGAAAAAGGAAAAGTTAAAGAAGATGACACTGTCGTTTTAGCTGCTTTTGGCAGTGGCTTTACTTGGGGAAGTGTGATTATTAAATGGTAAAACATTTGCTTTGTAAACCTTTAAAAACTATCTTAAATCATTCTCA
>DOIV01000117.1:8637-22143 GCA_003511845.1 Flavobacteriaceae bacterium
GACTTTCAAAAAATAAAATTTCCAGGAAATTTATGGCCTGAATTTGATAAAGAATTCATAACTACTGAGGTTATTGAAAATAGACAGTTTAAATTATTAATTGATAATAAAATAGCTTGTATTTGGGCAATCACTTATAGTGACCCACAAATTTGGGAAGACAAAGAGAATAATTTTTCTATCTATATTCATCGGATAGCCACAAATCCTGAATTTAGAGGAAACAACTTTGTACAAGCAATTGTTGAATGGTCTAAAAATTTTGCTTACCAACAAAACAAACAGTTCATCAGAATGGATACCTGCGGAAAAAATGATAGATTAATCAACCATTACAAAGATTGTGGATTTAATTATTTAGGAATGAAAAAATTAAAAAACACCTCAGAATTACCATCTCATTATCACAATGCCGATGTGTGCTTTTTTGAGATTGAATTAGGATAATGGCTTACAATAAATTGAGACCAGTATAAATCAGGTGCACAAAAAACAGCTAAATCTAATATTCTAGTCCAGATAAATACTTCAATTTAGTTTTCCAGATTTCTAGATACTTATTGTTTTTTTCGATATTATCTCTAACTCCTTTAAGTAACGGGTTGTCATCTTTTGCACCAGAAATAAAGCTAATATTGTTTTCTAATTGTTGAATTTCTCTAGTCAATTCATCAACCTTATTTCTAATAAATAATTGCTCATTATCTAGCTTTCTTATGTTATTAGTCTCAAGGTAACCATTTACCATGTTTTTAAATTTCAACATGGCAATCTCTTTTTCATCTAAATCTAATTTACCATAAAGTGAGTTTATGGCCTTGTTAAATTTAATTTCAACATGATGCATATTACGTGGTAGGCTACCCAATTTATTCCAATCTTCAATATAAGAATTAATTACCTCTACATTCAATGATTCGTTCTTTGCTTCACTTTTAACCTTCTCTAAAAACTCTTTCTTTTTATTAAAAACCTCAACTTGTTCTTTATTAGCTTCGTCTTGTTCACCATGTAATCTGTCAAAGTAATGATTACAAGCATCTTTAAAACTTTTCCAAATCTTGTCAGAATATTTTCTAGGCACATGACCTATGGTTTTCCATTCAGCTTGAATTTGTTTCATTACTTCTGTAGTACTTTTAAACTCTTCACTATCTTTTAGTGCTTGAGCTTTTTCTACCAACGCATTCTTCTTTTGAAGATTATCGTGCTGTTCTTTTTTTACATTTTTATAATAAACATTTTTAGCTCTATTAAAAACACCTGTAGCATCTTTAAATTCATTCCAAATCTTATCATTTACTTGTCTTGGAACTTTACCTATCTTAAAAAACTCTTGACGTAACTTTTCTAATTCTTTAATTTTTTGCTGCCAATATTTATGAGATTGGCTTGCACTTTCATCAATAATATTTGCAATTTTTTCAATAACTTCTCTTTTAAGAATTATATTATCTTCATACTTAGATTCTAACTCTTTCTGATGCCCATGTCTTTTTTCATGAATTTCTTTGGTTGCTTTACTAAAACGCTCCCAAATCTCTTCACGAAATTCTCTAGCTACTGGCCCTACTTCTTCTTTCCATAATCTATGCAAAACTTGCAACTCTTTAAAGGCTTTATTTAAATCTAAGTCATGAGTTAGCTTTTCTGCTCTCTCAGCTAATTTTATTTTCTCTAATAAATTATGTTTGAAATCAAGGTCTCTTAAATCATTACTCAAATGCAACAAATCATAAAAACGCTCAACATGATGCTCAAAAGTACGCCAAGTATCTCTATAGGAAGCACTAGGTATTCTACCTATAGCTCTCCATTGATCTTGCAATTCTCTAAATTGACTATACATCGTAGAAGTCTCCGCATTTTCAATTAAATGCTTCAAGTCTTCAATTAAAGCTAGCCTTTTGGCTAAGTTTTCTTTCTGTTCTTGCTCTATTTGTTTGTAATGAGATTCTCTTTTTGTCTTGTATTCAAAAAGCAAATCATTGTATGCTGATTTTATCGGGCTAGAAAAATAAAAATCAATTACATTTCCACCTTCAGCTAAAAAAGCTTCTTTCTTTTCGTTTAGTAAAGTTCCAAATTGTTGATTGAAGCTTTTTTTAATTTTATCTACACTTGTTTTAATTTTTGAAACAGGCTCGTTTTTCAATAACTTTCCTAATGCTGCAGTTAATTGTTCTAAATCAAATTTTTCATAATCTACCTCTTCATTTTGCTCTTTTGTAGACTCATCTTCATTTTTAGCAATAAAAGTTTCTTCTTCCGATTTTATTTCTTTTGTAGTACCTTCTACTTCTTCTGTTTGCTTATGCTTTTCATCTTCTGCATTTTTTTCACTATCATCTTTTCCTTTCTCTTCTTTAACCTTTGTTTCCTCTTCAACTTCTTTCTCCTTTTCATTTGCTATAGCTTCTTCTTTGTTTTCTTTTTCAGAAACCACTTTACTACCATCTATCTCATCTGATTTACCATCAGAACTTGTATTCTTTGTAGTACTATTACTAATTTTATTTTCTATTGAGTCTGAATTTACTTCAGATTGATTTTCTTCCGACACTTCGGGAGTAATTTTTTCTTCGTCTGTACTCTTAATTTTCTCATTCTCGTCTAACATATATAAATGTTTAAGGTTCCACTTTTTTTTAAAAAAAGATATTGCGTGTTAAATTACAAAAGTATTTTCAAATATTAGATGTAAAATACATATTATTAGTTACGTAAAATGACTAAAAATTACAAGTTCCAGATCTCCCAAGCTTTTTCAGCTTGTAATTCTAACATTTTTAGTCCGTTACAAATAATAGCTCCTTGCTTTTCTCCATTACTTAAAAAGGTAGTTTTTTTAGGATTGTAAATTAAATCGTACAATAAATGCTGGCTTGAAATAAACTGATAAGGAATGTTTGGAGATTCATCAATATCAGGATGCGTACCCAAAGGTGTACAATTAATAATTAAAGTATACTCATTAATTACTTCTTCTATAATATCTTGATAAGAAATTTGAGCTTTTACAGGATTTCTAGAAACTACTAAATAGTCAATATTTAGCTTTTTTAGCACAAAAATTATAGCCTTTGAAGCACCACCAGTCCCTAATACCAATGCCTTTTTATGATGTGGTTTTAAAAAAGGTTTTAACGATTCTTGAAATCCGAAAAAATCAGTGTTATAGCCTACTAACTGGTCGTTTTTTGTGATTTTTATGGTATTTACGGCTCCAATTTCTTTAGCTTCATCATCAATCGTATCTAAAAATTTCAGGATTTGTTCTTTATAAGGGATCGTTACATTAAATCCGCTAATTCTTTTAAAATCTAACTTAGAGAATTCATCGATAGCTTGTAAATCAAAATTTACATACTCACTATTCTCTAATTTTAAATTTTTAAATTTTTCAGTAAAATATTGCCTGGAAAATGAATAAGAAATATTCTTACCTATCAATCCGTATTTATATTTTTTTTGAGTTTTTTCCATAATAATCAATCCATAAAACAATACCAATACCACCAATAATATATGCTATAGCTATCCATGTTACTTGTTGTGTAAAATCTGGTATAAAGCGTTTATAATTTTCTAAAACTTTATTCCCTTTAGAGTCTAATAATATCATTCCATTTTCTAATTTATAAATGGCTTGTTTCCAAGGCCAAACAACACCTAAAGATCCCACAATAAAACCAAGAATTAACGCCGTTACCAATTGATGCCATCTTTTTAAAATAAAAGTCAACAACTGAGAAGTAACTACCAATCCGAAAACTGAGCCTGCTGTAAAAGAACTGACTATTTTCAAGTACTTCATCCTTACTTCATCTTGAATAAAAGCAAAATCGCCTTGAAAAATATCAGTAATTGTCAAGTACAGCATATTTACTGAATCTACCAATAACAATACATAATTCCCTAATAAAATCAAAATAAATGAACCTGACAACCCTGGTAATGTCATACCTGACACACCAATAATTCCACAAAAGAATACAAAAAATAAGTTGTCATTTTCTTTAGCTGGATTCATAAAACTAATTGAAATACCGATGGTAACACCAACGACTACACCTATAACGGTCTTAAACTCCCAATTGTTAATTTGTTTACTTATATAATAAATGGAACCAATAATCATCCCAAAAAAAGCACTCCAAACATAGAGCTCAAAATTCTTAATAAAATAATCAAGTAACTGTGATACTGTAAAATAACTAAAAATACTTCCAGAAAAAATTAGAATTAAGAATTGAGCATTGGTATACCTATAAAAACTTTTAAAACGACCATTAAACAATAGTTTAAAAGCCTTGTAATTAATTTTTTGAAAAGAATAAATTAATTCTTCATAAAAACCACCAACATAAGCGACAATACCACCTGAGACACCTGGTACTTTATTAGCGGTACCCATGGCTAAACCTTTTATAAAAAGGAAAAATTTATCAGATAAAGTACGAGCTTTATGCATTTACGTAACTGTATTTTCTTTTGAAAATTTTTCTAAAAGTAAAATTACTGCAAAACCTAGAATGGCTAAAACTATTGCCCAAAGCAATTCTGGGTTTCCATCATAATTAAAAGGTAAAATACTTTCTTGAATGAACGGCACTTTTTCACCGTGCGAATTTGTACGCCATGATAGTGTCTCTTTCCAAGGCCATATTTTATTTAATGAACCTGCAATAAAGCCTGTTAAAACAGCCAATGTCATCTCTTTATATTTATCAAACAACCATTTTAAAATTCTTGAAAAAGTGAGTAAACCTACGATTGCACCACAACCAAAAAGAAATATTATTTTAATATCTCTTTGATCTAAGGCATCAATTACTGGCCGATAAGCACCTAATAACAATAAAATAAAGCTACCTGAAATTCCTGGTAAAATCATAGCACAGATAGCTAAGGCTCCTGCAAAAAACAAAAACCAACTAGATGTAATTTGATTGGCTACAGGCGGTAAAATTGTAATATAAAATGCCAACGCAGCACCAATAATCAACATTAGAGCTTTAGTGACAGTCCAATTTTTAATTTGTTTTCCTACAAAGAAAACACTTGCGACAACCAAGCCAAAAAAGAAAGACCATAATAAAATAGGCTCATTTTCTAACAGCCATTTTATCAATTTTGCCAATGACAAAACGCTAATACCAATACCTAATAATAATGACAATAAAAAATTACCATTAACTGACATCCACATGGCTTTAAAGCCATTTTTCTTTAAAATTTTTACAGCACCTAAGTTTACAGCATTGATTGAAGATAGTAGTTCTTCATAAATTCCTGAAATAAAAGCTATTGTACCTCCTGAAACTCCAGGCACAACATCTGCAGCACCCATAGCAATCCCTTTGAGAAAAATAATAATATAATCTTTTAAATTTCTTTGCATTGTTAAATTTGATTTTTAATCGATTTGTTTACGCTGTAAATTTACATAAAATCAATGAAAAAAATCTACAATAGAATTAAGCTGGATTCTAAAATACTAAGGGAAAGATAAAACAGAAAATCTTAAAATTTTCTATCAGTACATAAAAGCTTTTAGAAATACTTAGTGATTAGCTTTTGAACACTTTCTAAATCGAAAACTGAAGGAAACATTTCTTTAATAATTTTATGATTATTAAAATCTAGCTTTAAGGTGTTTTCTAACAATTGAAATCCGAGTTTATTTTGTTGAGTCAACAGATATAACCCACTTAATCGGTAGTCTATTTCAGCAAATTCATCATACATTTTTTTTGCCTTTTTTAAAACAAGAATTGCATCATCAAATTCACCAATAAAATGTAATACATCTGTTAAAGCTAGAAATACATCTAAAGAATGATCTTCTAAATCTATACATTTTTGGAAACCTTTTGTAGCCTCTTCATAAAAATTTAATTTTAAATTAATTTCAGCATATCGCATCCAATAAATAGAGTTTCCTTCATCTATAAGCAATGCTTTGTTAATAAAATATAATGCCTTTGGATAGTTTTTATTATTAATATATAAATTGGTTAACGACAACCAACCTTTATCTAACAATGGATCTTCTTTTACCGTAATGTTATAATATTTTAGAGCCATTTTCGTATTACCCAATTGCTCATAACAATTAGCTATCTTTAAATAAGTGAAAGACGCACCATCATCTAAATTAATGGTCAATTCATAATTTTTAATTGCTTCTTCATAACGATCAAGTTCTTCTAAAGTCTTCGCTTTTTCTATATATGCTCCAATAAAATACTCATCAATTAGAATTGAATAATCAAATGCATTTAATGCATCAATATAGCTTTCTTTAATAAAGTATTGTCTTCCTAATTGATGCCAAGCAATTTCACTGTAAGGGTCTTTCTCAATATAATTATTTAAATAATCAATTGCTTCATTATTTTGCCCTAACATATCAAAACAATAAATAATATTATATAGCGATGTATAGTCATCATACTCAACATCTAAACATTTGGCGAAATTTAATCTAGCCGTTTCATATTCTTCTAAATAAAGGTATTCCATACCAATCATTGAAAGTATATCGGCTTGGTCATTAGTGTATAACAATGCTGTGTTTAACGCAATAATTGCAGCTTTATGATTGTCTTTTTTTGACAATAGAGTGGCTTTGTGTAAAAACACTTGATCATTTAAAGGTTCTAATTCTTCAAGTTTAATCAATAAACTCTCTGCCTTATCAATTTTATCTTCGTATAATAACACCTCAACATGAGCCAGTTTCAATGTAATTGCTTCTGGATGCTGTTGCAGACCTAAATCTAAGGCCTTTTTTGCCAAAGACATCTTACCAACATTCATATAATGTAAAATTATCTCTTCAAATTCAGTAGAATCGAAAAAATACACATTATTAGTTTTCAACATTGATTCAAATTTTAACAATGGAATATCATCATCATTATTTTGAAATTTGTGCATAAAATCAGGTTTTCTTAACGATTTAAAATTACAGTAATCCATTTTCAGACAGCCAACAACTAAGAAATGTTGTTAACAAATTAATTAACACGTTATAAACTGTTTTTTATATTTAAAAAAAATGTATTTTTGCATCTGAACCCAAGGCTCAGACTGCTATCATGGCGAAAAAGACATTACTTAACGCGAAAGATATCCACATCATACTTCATCGTCTGGCTTGTCAACTTATTGAGAACCATAACAACTTCAACAATACTGTATTGATAGGCTTACAACCGCGAGGTGTTTTTCTTGCTCAACGGTTACAAGAAGTTTTACAAAATGATTATAGCATTTCAAATATTAAGTTAGGACAACTAGATATTACCTTTTATCGTGATGATTTTAGACGTAGAGATGCTCCGTTAGTAGCAAGTAATACAACTATCGATTTTATAGTTGAAGATAAAAAGGTTGTGATTATAGACGATGTGTTATTTTCTGGAAGAAGTATTCGCTCAGCTTTAACTGCTATTCAATCATTTGGCAGACCAGAGTCAATTGAGTTATTGGTATTAATTGATAGACGCTTTAGTAGACATTTACCTATTCAACCCGATTATAAAGGAAGACAAGTAGATGTCATAAACTCAGAAAAAGTAAAAGTTTCTTGGCAAGAACAAGATAAAAAGGATGCCGTTTATATTTTAAGTAATAGTTAAAATGAAGCAGTTAAGTACAGCACATCTATTAGGTATTAAACATCTTAAAAAAGAAGATATCAATCTTATTTTTGAGACAGCTGATCACTTTAAAGAAGTTATCAATAGACCTATAAAGAAAGTACCATCTTTAAGAGATATTACTATTGCTAATCTGTTTTTTGAAAATAGTACTCGAACAAAACTCTCTTTTGAGTTGGCCGAAAAAAGACTTTCAGCAGATATTATTAATTTCTCTGCAAGTCAATCTTCAGTAAAAAAAGGAGAGACTCTAATTGATACTGTAAACAATATACTTTCTATGAAAGTTGACATTGTTGTTATGAGACATCCTAATGTTGGTGCAAGTATGTTTTTATCAAAACATGTTGATGCGAAAATTATAAATGCTGGAGATGGTGCACATGAGCATCCTACACAAGCATTACTTGACAGTTATTCTATCAAGGAGAAATTAGGAACTGTAAAAGGTAAAAAAATAGTCATTATTGGAGATATTCTACACTCTAGAGTAGCTCTATCAAATATTTTTGCTCTACAATTACAAGGAGCAAAAGTAAAAGTTTGTGGACCAACTACCCTAATACCAAAATACATAAGCAGTTTAGGGGTTGAAGTTGAAACCAATCTTAAAAAGGCTTTAGCTTGGTGTGATGTTGCAAATGTTTTAAGAGTACAACATGAAAGAATGGATCTTAATTACTTCCCTTCAATTAGAGAATACACACAACTTTTTGGTATCAATAAAGAGGTCTTAGATAGTCTTGGCAAGAAAATTGTAATTATGCATCCAGGACCTATCAATAGAGGTGTTGAAATCACCAGTGATGTAGCTGATTCTAACCAATCTATTATTTTAAATCAAGTAGAAAATGGTGTGGCAATACGAATGGCGGTTATTTACTTATTAGCTCAACAAATTAAAAAATGACAATAGAAGAAACTGAAATAGCGATTATTTTCAAAAATGAAGAAAAATCAATTATAGATTTTTTTTCAGATTTTTCAGAAAAATACGGTACTTTTAAGAACAAAAATATAATTCTTGATTTTTCTTTAGTAGAAAATGTAGATATAAAAAATATCTTACTATTTTTGCAATATTCTAAACAACACAGAAACAATGGCATGTCTTTTGTAATAGTTGTAAACGGAATAGACTTTGAAGAAGTACCTGATGAGATAATAACGGTACCTACACTCATTGAAGCAAAAGATACTGTGGAAATGGAGAATATTGAACGAGATTTGGGATTTTAATTAAATAATATATGGTTAGAAAATTACTTTTTATTTTATTGGTTATACTTTCTTCAACTGTTTTTGCACAACAGTTAGAAAATAAGAACATTGTACAAGACTCTACAATGATTCTTAAGAAGATTTTGGCCTCACCCAACCCTTTTAGCGTTACAACTAAAATTAAATTTCATGCAGCTGCTGTATTTGAAGTAGACTTTACAGTTAAAGACCTAATCGGAAATGTGGTATATTTTCAAAAATACACCACCAAAGTTGGCAGCAATACAATTCCGTTCTATAGAGACAAGTTAGATTCTGGAATTTACATCTATTCAATTAAAACCAATACCGAGATAACATCAAAACGTATTGTTATTAAATGAGTATAAGTTTAACTATATTAGGTTGTCATTCGGCTACACCGAGAACCTTTGCACATCCAACATCGCAATATTTAGAAATAAATAACAGGCGATTTTTGATTGACTGTGGTGAAGGCACTCAGGTACAGCTCAGAAAATATAAAATTAAATTTTCTGCAATCAATCATATATTTATTTCACACCTACATGGCGATCACTTTTTTGGTTTGATAGGTTTATTGTCAACATTTGGCTTATTAGGTCGGAAAAATGATTTGCATGTTTTTGGTCCAAGAGATCTAAAAAACATCATCAATCTACAATTAAAAGCTTCGAATTCATGGTTGTCTTTTAATCTTATTTTTCATGAGCTTTATAGTGATAAAAGTGAACTCATTTTTGATGATGATAAAGTTGAAGTATATACGATTCCTTTAGAACATCGTGTATATACCAATGGTTTTTTATTTAAAGAAAAAACTGGAGAACGTAAATTAAATATTGAAGCCATTAAACAAATTTCAGAAATTGAAATTTGCGATTATCAAAACCTAAAAAGCGGTAAAGATTTCACAAAAAAAGATGGACGAGTTATTTTAAATAAATCACTAACTTTCAATCCTCCTAAATCTTTAAGCTATGCTTTTTGTAGCGATACTATTTACAAACCTGATATCACATCTATCATTAAGGGTGTAGATTTATTATACCATGAAGCAACTTTTCTAAATGACAGGCAAGAAACTGCAATAACTACAAAACACTCTACAGCAGAAGAAGCTGCTAAAATCGCAAAGCAAGCCAATGTTGGTCAACTAATTTTAGGACATTATTCTAGTCGTTATAATAATTTAGATCTTTTTAAACAAGAGGCTGAAACTGTTTTTGATAAGGTGATTTTAGCCAAAGAAGGAAAAATTATTAAAATAGATAACAAAGTGCCAAACGAATTGTTTATCGCTCATCTAAACTAACCTTATATTATCACTTTCTTAATTACTTAACTAAATCATAACATTTAACTCTCAAAATTTGGCATAAACCCTTTTTTTTTATGATATTGCGGAATAGAAATCTAAAATTAACCCAATATACCATGAAGGAAAAACTACTCTCATTACTACTTTTAGTAATGCCATTTATAACTTTTGCCCAAGAAAAAGGAATAGATCAAAAAATTGACGAAGCATTTAAACCATTTTCAGATTTAATTTCTAGTATTATCTTTTTTGAAATTTTTAACGGAATTCCTTTCGTTTTAATTTTATTAGTAGGAAGTGCCTTGTTTTTTACGCTATATTTCGGTTTCCCAAATTTTAGATATTTTAAAACTGCTATCAATATTGTAAGAGGTAAATTTGATGACCTTGATCATCATTCAGTTGGTAATTCTGAATTGGCTATAGATGGTGATATCGTAGATACTATTGGAGATGAAAGTAAAGAAGGTGAAGTTACGCATTTTCAAGCCTTAGCAACAGCTGTCTCAGGTACTGTTGGTAATGGAAATATTGCTGGTGTAGCATTGGCTATTGCCTTAGGTGGCCCTGGTGCCACTTTTTGGATGGTTGTTTGTGGTCTTTTAGGAATGTCAACAAAATTTGTTGAATGTACTTTAGGTGTACAATATAGAGATGTTGGTGAAGATGGTACAATATATGGTGGCCCAATGTATTATATCAGTAAAGGATTAAAAGAAAAAGGATTTACAATATTAGGTAAAATTGCTGCAGTATTTTTTGCGATTTTTGCAATTGGAGGTTCGTTTGGAGGTGGTAATGCTGCTCAATCTAATCAAGCAACAATAGTTTTAAAAGAACTTTTACGTTTAGAAAGTACAAGTGCTGGTGCATGGATTGGTGTTGTTTTAGCTATTTTAGTTGGAATTATCATTATTGGAGGAATTAAAAGAATCGCTTCGGTAACTGAAAAAGTAGTTCCTTTTATGGCTTTAATGTATTTAATTGCATGTTTATATATTATTTTAAGTAATTTTTCTTTAATAGATGATGCTTTTAGCCTGATATTTTCTGAAGCATTTAACCCTACAGCTATTGGAGTTGGAAGTGTTATTGGGGTATTATTAGTTGGGTTTAAAAGAGCTGCATTTTCAAATGAAGCTGGTGCAGGGTCTGCATCTATTGCACACTCTGCTGTAAAAACTAACTACTCTGCATCAGAAGGATTAGTTGCATTATTAGAACCATTTATTGACACCGTAGTAATTTGCACCATGACTGCATTAGTAATTATCATATTTAATTTTGGTGGTGCATTTGAATATGGAGGTGAAGGCTCTGTAATGATTGATGGCATTGCCTATGAAGGAGCCGGAATCACTTCAAAAGCATTTGCTCAATACATCCCTTATTCTAATGTGTTTTTAACTATTGCGGTAGTTTTATTTGCTGTTTCAACAATGATTTCTTGGTCTTATTACGGACTACAATCTTGGAAATATTTATTTGGTAGAGGAAAAGCTGCAGATATCACATATAAAGTATTATTTTTAATCTTTGTCGTTATTGGGGCTGCAGCAAGTATGAAATCTATTTGGGATTTCTCTGACGCTATGATATTCGCCATGGTATTCCCTAATATGATTGGCATATTCTTCTTGTTTCCCGTTGTTAAAAAGCAATTGGTTAGATATATGGATGCAATAAAAGCATCAAAAGTATAAGAAAATAATTTATGAAAAATTTCAAGTCCCATTTCTGGTATAACAATAGCCAACGAAATGGGATTTTCTTTTTAGCACTACTTATTATAGGCTTACAACTTATATTCTTCTTTGTTAATTTCTCTGAAAAGGATACAACCGATTTAGACAATCCCGAGATACTTGAATTTCAACAAGAAATTGATTCACTAAAACAAATTACTTTAGAAAATACAAAGATTAAAATTTTTCCTTTTAACCCGAGTTTTCTAACAGATTTTAAAGGATACCAATTAGGATTATCAACTGAAGAAATTGACCGGTTATTATCACATAGAGCAAAAGGAAATTATATAAATTCTACTAAAGAATTTCAACAAATAACAAAAGTTTCAGACAGCCTATTAGCTGTAATTTCACCATATTTTAAATTTCCTGACTGGGTTACAAATAAAAAGCACAACACCATTAAGAACTCTTCAATTCCAATCAAAACTGATTTCATTGAAGAGCATCAAAAAACAGACCCTGATATTCATCATTTAAACTCCGCTACAGCAAAAGACCTACAGACTATAAACGGTATTGGAGAAAAACTATCAGAACGCATCATAAAATATCGTAAAAAATTAGGCGGATTTCTACTTGATGAGCAACTGTACGAGGTCTACTATTTAGATGCTGAAATTGCTACAAAAGTTTTAGAACGATTTAAGGTTATAGAAAAGCCGATAATCATAAAGATAAATATAAATACTGCTACATTTAAAGAGGTACTATCTGTTGTGTATATAGACTATGAACTCACCAAAAAAATATTTGAATATAGAGATGAAGTAGCAGAAATACAATCGCTTGAAGAGCTGAAGAAAATTGATGGATTCCCACTAGATAAATTCAATAGAATAGCCTTATATTTGGATGCAAAATAATTGACCTATGCATACACTGTATTTCACAGAAGAACATGAATCTTTCAGGCAAAGTTTTAAAGAGTTTTTACAGAAAGAAGTTGTTCCTCATATAGATAAATGGGAAAAGGACGGTAAAATAGAACGTTTTATCTGGAAGAAAGTAGGTGAAATGGGTTATTTTGGTTTAAACTCACCTGAAGAATATGGAGGATTGGATTTAGATTTATTTTATACCACTATATTTTTAGAAGAATTACAAAAAATAAATTCTAGTGGCTTCGCAGCAGCAATGTGGGCACATGCTTATTTAGCGATGACTCACATAAATAAAGAAGGAGATGACCGAATTAAAAAAGCGTATTTAGCACCAAGTATTTTAGGTGACAAAATAGGCTGCTTGTGTATTTCAGAACCTTTTGGAGGGTCTGACGTTGCTGGAATGCGTACTACAGCTATAAAAAAAGGAAATACTTATATCCTTAACGGATCAAAAACATTTATTACCAATGGTGTTTATGCAGATTATATGGTAGTTGCTGCGAAAACACAACCTGAATTAGGAAATAAAGGAATGAGTATTTTTATTATAGATAGTAATACTCCTGGCATTTCAACTACTAAACTTGACAAATTAGGTTGGCGTGCTTCAGACACCGCTGAAATCGCTTTTGACAATG
>DOIV01000180.1 GCA_003511845.1 Flavobacteriaceae bacterium
AGTGTAATTCCTAAATTTTCTGATGTAAAAAAGAAGAAACATAAAAAGATGCGTTATGCAAGCTATTTCAATATAGCGTATATGTATTATTATTTAGATATGCCTGATAAAGCTATTGAATATGCAAATAAATTAATTGCAAATGGTTATGATAAAGGTGATGGAAAGAAGATTATTAAACAATCAGAATTGTTAAAGCAACGTTTTGCAGATAATAAAAAAAGTACACGTCATTTTAAACAATATCAAGAAATTACTGCTGAAGAATTAGAGTCAGATGAAGATTATTGGATGGATGATTTATATGAAGAGCAGCTTTTAGAAACTGTTTTTATCAACGCTAAAGGTGAAAGAATTGATGGTTCAATAAAAATTGAATTACTAAAAAATAGAGATATAAGTAATTTAGATTTAACCAAATATTTAAGTCGTAAATTAAGCTTAATGACTTTAGGTGATAATGATAAAATCAAAGAAAAATGGTATTACCCTAGAGAAAATGTGAGCTTTACAGTTGGTAATGTAGAATATATTGCTGTTAAATATAATTCTGCGAATGATAAAATATCAAAAAATGTAGTTGATATCTCAGGAGCTTTATATGCTTTTGCTAAGGTGTTGTACAAGTCAGATAAATTAAGTTTATATATTTGTCATGGAGAGTTGATTCTTAAAAAGGCAGGAAATAAAACTGGCAGTTCAACCTCTAAAACCGTTTGGAAAATTGGTTTTAAAAAGAAGCTAGCAAAATTGGTAGAAGACTGTCCAGAATTGACAGCAAAAGTGTTTGCAGGTGAATTTAAAAATACTGAGGTAAGCCTTACAAAATTGGTGAAAGAATACTCAGAAAATTGTAAATAATGAACTTTTAATAGTAAAAGGTTTAAGTTATATATTTTTAGCACCCTGTCATTCCGACGAAGGAGGAATCTCAATTAATATTACTAGAAATTCTTCACTTTATTGGTTCCTCATAAAGTTCTGAAAGACATTCTATAGTCAGCTTTTTGTTTTTTGGATTGTTGTAAATTGAAGCTTCTAAAAATTTATCCTTAGATTTACGCTTGTCAAAAAACCAAGCATATGAATTCAGCTAATTTAATTCAACGTATAGGTCTTCTTCTAGGGCCAATAGTTTTTACGTTAACACTATTGTATTTTCATCCAGAAGGTTTGTCAAAAGATGCAAATGCAGTACTCGCTTCTGTGTTTTGGATTGCCATTTGGTGGATTACTGAAGCCATTCCGATTGCCGTTACAGCTTTGTTGCCCATTGTATTGTTTCCCCTTTCGGGAGGATTAAGCTTGACAGAAACCACAAGTTCTTTCGGACATAAATATGTATTTTTATTTATGGGAGGTTTTATGATTGCTATCGCCATAGAAAAATGGAATTTACACAAAAGGATAGCTTTAAATATCATTAATACAATAGGTACAGATGTAAGTAAAATTATTTTAGGTTTTATGTTAGCGACAGCTTTCCTGTCTATGTGGATTTCAAACACAGCAACTTCAGTGATGATGTTGCCTATTGGTATTGCAATTATCCAACAGTTAAAAGACAACCCAGAAACCAAAGCAGATGAAAATCTTATTTTTGGTAAAGCATTGATGTTAGCTATAGCGTACAGTGCTTCAATAGGAGGGATGGCAACTTTAATTGGTACACCTCCAAATTTAGTGTTGGCAGGTGTGGTAGAAGAAACTTATAATTATGAAATTACTTTTTCTCAATGGTTTATGTTTGGTTTTCCTATTTCAATAGTATTGTTGTTTATGTGTTGGAAATACTTAACAAGCTTTGCATTTACATTCAAGCAAAAAGAATTCCCTGGAGGTAAAGTTGAAATTAAAAGACTATTGAAATTGTTAGGCAAGGTTAGTTATGAAGAAAAAATGGTAGCTTTTATTTTTGCATTAACGGCTTTTAGTTGGATAACTAGATCCTTTTTATTACAAAAAATATTACCAGCTTTAGATGATACCATAATAGCAATAGTTTTTGCAGTTGTGCTATTTTTAATTCCCTCAAAAAATAAAAAAGAAAAATTAATCCATTGGGAAGATGCTGTAAAATTACCGTGGGGAATTATCCTATTATTTGGTGGAGGTATGGCCTTAGCAAAAGGATTTAAAATAAGTGGTTTGGCATTATGGCTGGGGAATCAAATGACAGCATTAGAAGGGTTATCTATTATCGTATTGATATTATTATTGATTACTGCGGTTAATTTTTTAACCGAAATCACATCCAATTTAGCAACTACAGCCATGTTATTACCAGTATTGGCACCTTTAGCGATTACCATTGATATTCATCCGTTAATCTTAATGACTGCAGTAGCAGTTGCGGCATCATGTGCGTTTATGCTACCCGTAGCCACGCCACCAAATGCAGTGGTCTTTGGTTCGGGTTATTTACGGATACCTGATATGGTTAGTAAAGGAATCTTTATGAATATCATATCAATACTAATTCTAACACTTTTTGTATATTTTGTATTGCCAGAATTATGGGGCATAACCATAGAAGGAGTTCCTGAAGCTTTTAGTAAATAAACAAGGTTAAATATATTTATACATACAATGGTGTGCTTTGCTTTTCTTTTGTATATTTGCCACCCAAATAAAAAAATTAAACAAACAATAAAAATAGAACAGATGAAGGGAGGTGCAACACTATGTTAATAATTCCAATTAAAGAAGGAGATAATATAGATAGAGCGTTAAAGCGTTTTAAGAGAAAATTTGATAGAACAAAAACGATGAGACAGTTGCGTGAACGTAAACATTTCACAAAACCTTCTGTAGCAAAAAGAGCTCAAAATCAAAAAGCTCAATACGTTCAGAATATCAGAACTAAAGAAGAATTGGGTTAAACCAAATTACTCCTTAAATATATAAGGAGTAATAATTTCTTAAAAATAAGTTAAACCGTTAGTATAACAGTAGCACTTTTTGTAGCTTTGTTTACTAACGGTTTTTTTTATGTTGATATCGTATTTTATAGAGTATCTTACCTCAGAAAAGAAATATTCAAAACATACTACTAAGGCATATCAAGACGATTTGAAATCCTTTCAATTGTTTTGTAACCACACCTACCAAGCTGAAGGTCTTAAAGATGTCAATTATAGTCAAATCAGATCTTGGATTGTTGAGTTAGTCAATAAAAGTATTTCTAACAGGTCCATCAATAGAAAAATAAGTAGTTTAAAAACATTCTATAAATTTTTAGTAAAGACAAAGCAAATAAAAGAGTCTCCTTTATTAGGGCATAAAGCTTTAAAAGTTTCGAAAAAAATTCAAGTGCCTTTTTCTCAATTAGAAATTGAAAAAGTAATTGACAATTTAACTATTGAAAAAGATTTCGAATCTATCCGTAATAAATTGATAGTTGAGTTGTTGTATTCTACAGGGATGAGGCGAGCAGAGTTGATAGAACTAAAAGTGCAGTCAATTAATATTGAAAATTCTACAGTGAAAGTGTTAGGTAAGAGAAATAAGGAGCGATATATACCTTTGTTAGATTCTGTAAAGCAAACATTAAATGCTTATATAATAGAAAGAAACACTATAGAAGTAAACAATGAATATCTATTTGTTACAAAAAAAGGCAATAAAGTGTATCCAAATCTTGTTTATAGAATAATAAATGATTACTTTGGAGGTGTGTCTTCAAAAGTTAAAAAAAGTCCACATGTAATTAGGCATTCATTTGCAACACATCTGTTAAATGAGGGAGCTGATTTAAATTCAGTTAAAGAATTATTGGGACATTCAAGTTTAGCTTCTACTCAAATCTACACACACAGTAGTTTGGGTGAATTAAAAAAAGTGTATAATCAGGCTCATCCAAGGAGCTCTAAAAAACAATAATTATGAAAGTGAATATTCAGTCAGTAAATTTCAATATCGATAAAAGTTTAGTTGAATTTGTTCAAGATAAAATGGAAGGTTTAGAGAAGTTTTATGATAAGATAATAGGTGTAGATGCTTATTTAAAAGTTCAGAACACAAGTGATAAAGAAAATAAAATTGCAGAATTTAAGTTGTTGATACCAGGAGATGAATTTATTGTAAAAAAGCAATGTAAATCATTTGAAGAAGCTATTAATATGTCAGCAGATTCTTTGAAAAGACAGCTGCGAAAAAAGAAAGAAAAACAAAGAGCACATCACGCATAATATTATGTAAAAAAAATAGACATAAAAGTTTTGTAGAAAAAATAAAACTTTATACATTTGCAAACCGTTAGAAATAGCGGTTTGTTTTTTTATGTAAAAGCCGATGTAGCTCAGCTGGCTAGAGCAGCTGATTTGTAATCAGCAGGTCGTGGGTTCGAGTCCCTCCATTGGCTCAAGTTCTTTTGAATAAAAAAATGTTGGGGAGATACTCAAGCGGCCAACGAGGACAGACTGTAACTCTGTTGGGAAACCTTCGCAGGTTCGAATCCTGCTCTCCCCACAACTAATTTTTTGTTAGTTGACTGTCAAAAGCTCGC
>DOIV01000179.1:0-623 GCA_003511845.1 Flavobacteriaceae bacterium
AAACAAACTGGAGACTTATCTACACCACTACATTTACGTAACGCACCTACCAAATTGATGAAGGATTTAGATTATGGTAAAAACTACAAATACGCTCATAATTATGATGATAATTTTGCCGAGCAAGAATTTTTACCTGATGAAATAAAAAACACCAAAATTTACGAACCAGGAAACAATGCTAGAGAAAATAGCTTTAGAGAATTTTTAAAAAAACGTTGGAAAGGTAAATACGATTATTAGTTGCCTAGAGGTAAGATCTTACACAAATATTTCTCGAGACATTTTTCTTCGCTATTGTTACAAAAAACACTCGAAGTGACATCTGTAAACCAATTGTCAGTCCTCACGATAGTTAAAATTTTATCGCCACCACCTCTTTAACCAAGGTATCTAAATCATAATATTCAACAATCCATTGGTCATTTTCTTTGTATACTATTCCTTTTTTATTTCTTAAAAAATAGACATTTTTTCTGGTTGATTTTAAAAGTACATATATAACTTTTGGTGTGCTATCAATCAATTGATAGCCTAATGCATTGGCTTGTGCATACAACACATTTGAAGGTTCAACTTCTTGTTTTTCATTTTCTAAGACCACCCCTTCTACTTCTACTTCT
>DOIV01000179.1:930-6407 GCA_003511845.1 Flavobacteriaceae bacterium
CTTCTACTTCTACTTCTTCTTTAGTAATTGCAATTTCATTAGAGCTTTCATCTTCAGAAGGCTCTATAATTTCTACAACATTTGCCGCGACTTCAATTGCAGCCTTTTTTGCTTCTTCAACTGCACTATTCACACTTACTGATTCTGAATTTTCTGCATTTGAACTATTATACTTTTGAGCTGTTACCGACTCAAAAGCATTACGCAAAGCTTCTTGAAAACCTTTTTTGTAATCCTTTTCTTTACTTTTCCCTTCTTTACTTACCAATACCTTTTGGTTTTTACAGTTTATCAACTCTATAATTATTTTAGTAGTAAACATACCCGAATTACTCATTACATTTGCTGTCAAAGCAGAACATGGGTTATTTGATAAATCGGCTGGTTTTTCTAAATTATCATAAATCGTTTTAAAACCTTCCTTTTCAAATAAAAACTTAGTTAATGAATTTAATTTGTGCTGATCATTAAATTTTAAAAAATCATATTTAGCAGGTATAATTACATATTTATATTCATTTAATGATTGTCCGATAATAGTGTTTGAGATAAAAACAGCAACTAATAGGGTAAATAATTTAAACTTCATCTGTTAGGGATTTAATTTAGCCTATAAATATAAGTATTTTATTACTTAAAAATTAAATTCATTCCTAAACTCACAGATAATTTTTTTGAATTGTATATATCAGCAACTCCTAAAAGGTTATCAGCAGCAACATAAAAATTAAACTTACCTAATTGAGTAGATAAACCTAAGCCTATATTATAAAATGAGTAAGGGTTAATGGTATACGTAACTTTTCCTTTTAAAAAATTAGATAAACGTCTTGTATAAAACAAAGAACCTGAGAATTGAGGTCTTATAGGTCTAAAAATAGAATGCAATTGCACGCCTATTTCATTTAGATATTTTCTATGGTTTAAGTTTGCTGTTGTAGTACACTTATTATTTCCATAATCTCTTCCAAATTTATAAAAAAATGAGGTATATACTTTGGGTGATTTAAATGACAGATAAGAAGAGTGTAAAGTATCGATAGGAATTTGAGAATTGACCTCTACCAATACATCTTGCCAATCTTCTTGCGTATTATCTGTTAGAGGATCTAACAAATCTATACTACTAATTTCAGCATTACCTTTAATTTTATATGTAGTTACATCTTTAGCATAGTTAATAAACCCTATATCTAAGACACTTCCAGATAGGGTTATATTTTCTTTAATATGATAGGTGAAACCTATATCAAAACCTAAACCAAAATTTTTAAAAGAAAGTGTATTTTTAATTGCTGTACCTACAAAGTTTTCTTTAGAAATTCCGGTTAATCCTGATCTGCTAATTGTAGCATATACATTATCTAAAACAGCTTGAGGATTATTATTTAGATCTTGTCTTGTCAAAATAGTTCCCTTATTTTTTAATGACTGAACATTAAATGCACCAGAATATACTTTTGCTCTAGCTCCAATAGTCAACTTTCTATTGAGCCTCCTTGATATACCTACATGAAAAACACCAATAACATCACTTTTATAATTAATATCACTAATTTGGTATCTTCTATTTAAATCAAGATTACCATTAGCATCATTATTACCTTGATAGTATAAAATTGCAATATCTTTTGGATGATAAACAATCAAATCAAGTTCTTGATACAATCCGAAATTGATATAATCTTTACCATTTTTAAGTTTGTAACCTATATTAATGATATCTAATTGTTCATTTACACTAATGAAATCTTTGGCACTCAATTGGTGAATTATACGTTCATATTTATCACCAATATCATCTCTATCATTGCTAAACAAATTGCTTATCAAATTATTATTGGTACCTGCATCGATATATATTCCTGATAAAAAAGGAATACTAATATGTTTAGTGAAATTTACTTCTCCTCCTGGATTTTCTAATAAAGATTGAGGAATTTCTTGAAATCCGTAAAGAAATTGCTTGTTTTGAGCTTTTATACTTAAACAATAGCATATTATCAGTAAAAATAAAAGAACAACAACTCTCATTAAATAAAATAATGTATTAAAAATTATAGATATTGCTTAATTTCAATGAGCTTATCAACAATTATAGGCTTAAAATTTTCAGGAAACGTTTCAGAAGTATTATGAATATTAAAAAAAATAGTTTTTAAACCTACTTGTTGAGCTCCTAAAATATCTGCTTCTAGATTGTCACCTATCATTATGCTATGCTCTACATTTGCTTCGGCCAAATACAATGCATGATTGAATATTTTCGGATTCGGTTTTTTAACGCCGACACTTTCTGAAGTAATTATCTGATCAAAAAAATGTAAAATACCAGAGGCTTTCATTTTTTTTATTTGTATTTCTTCAAAACCATTGGTAATAATATGCATTTGATATTTTAGCGATAGATAATTCAAAAGCTCAAGTGTACCATCAAAAAGCGTATTGTAATTTACTAAATTATCAATATATACAGTTGCTAAATGATTTATCAAAGCATCAGAAATTTCATGATTCATTGCATCAAATGAATCTTTCAATCGTTTGTAACGAAGTACTGATTTTGTAACCTTTTCTTCTCTATACAACTTCCAATACTGATGATTTATAGGCACATATTGCTCTAAAAAATCATCTAGATTTACATCAATATTGTTATCTTTAAAAATAAAATCAAAAGTTTTAGCTGAGTTGGTTTCGAAATCCCATAAGGTATGGTCTAAATCGAAAAAGATATGTTTTATAATCATTTGATAAAAGTAAGTGTTTAATTTTGAATATGTAAATCAAAATTTTTGCTACATTTGAAAAAATAGTTGTTTCTTGAAAAACAAGCTTCATGTTTTATTTATTAACAGTTGGTATCCCTCTAGGGTAATGCCCTATAATGGTGATTTTATTCAACGCCATGCAGAGGCTGTAGCCTTAACAAACCAAGTTACGGCAGTTCATATTATAACTGACCCAAATTGCAAGCAACCCTACTTAATAGACATTAAAGATATAAATGGCGTAAACACTATTATTGGTTATGTAAAACAAACCAAAAATACTTTAATAAAAGGTTATTTATTTTTTTCTGTATATTTAAAAATTCTTAAACAAATAGGCTCTTTTGACCTTGTACATTTAAATGTACTCTATCCTTTTGGGATACTTGCTTTACATTTAAAATGGTTTTACAAAAAACCTTATTTAATATCTGAACATTGGACTGGTTATCTCGATTCACAATCAAAAAAAATAAGTATTCTACAAAAACTCATTTCAAAAGTTATTACAAAATCAAGTTCTTTTATCTGTCCGGTTAGCAATAATTTAAGTATTGCTATGCAGAAATTTGGTTTGAAAGGTAATTATCAAAAAATTCCTAATGTAGTTGATACAGATCTGTTTGTGCCAAAAAAAATGAATAACGAAGTTTTTACTTTAGTACACATATCAAGTATGCTAGATGGGCATAAAAATACATCTGGGATATTAAGGGTAATTTTAAAACTACAAAAAATCATTCCAACATTTAAAGTGAAACTTATTGGGTCATCAACTAAAAATATGCAATTATTTGCTGAAAATTCAGGTTTAGACTCTAAGTTTTACGAATTTATAGATCAAATTCCTCAAAAAGAAGTTATACCACATTTACAGCAAGCTGATGGTCTTATATTATTTAGTAATTATGAAAATTTGCCCTGTGTGATATTGGAAGCTTTTTCTTGCGGAATACCAGTAATTAGTACTGATATTGGCGGTATTAAAGAATATTTTCCTGATGAATTTGGCTATTTAATTGAAAAGAAAAATGAAGGTGAATTGTTAGATAAAATATTGCTGTTGTATAAAAAACCAATTATAAACTCTAAAAAAATGCATGAGTATGCCATATCTAATTTTAGTAAAAATACAATTGCAGATTCATTTTCAACCCTTTACTATCAATCATTAAAACAATCCTCTTGAATATAGTACAGAATTTTATACAAAATTTCTTAAATAGAGCCGGAAGCTATGTTCTTTTAACTACTGTTTTTTCAAGAATTTTATCTTTTACAGCATCTTGGATCGCCCTTCAATTAATTGACAATAAAGAATTAGGCGTTGTAATATTCGCATTTAACATTGTGTCATTTATAAGTCCAATTGGCGGATTTGGTTTACACCAAAGCTTAATTAGATATGGAGCATTATTAAAAAGTGATACCGAAAAAAATAGTCTTTTTATTTATGTGTTTAAAAAAGGACTTTTAGCTTCTTTAATCATAATTTTATTGATAATTATTACAAGTTTTTTTATTGACTTTTCATTTAGTTATACTCGTTACTATTTAATATTTTTATCTTTTATAATAATTCCATCATATTTATTTGAACTCATTAAAATTCAATTTAGATTGAATTATGACAACAAATCCTTTTCATTTTCTGAGCTAACTTATACTATAATTCTTGTTGTTTGTGTGACTTTATTAAGCTACTTTTTTAAAGAAAAAGGTTATGCTATTGCATTATTATTAACTCCAATATTAACTTGTTTATTCTTTATTAAAAAAATAAAAATTGATTATAATGCTTACTCTAAATTAGAAATTACAGATTTTTATTTTTGGAAATACGGTTTTTTTGCAAGCCTTTCTAATGTTGTTACTCAATTACTTTTTGTTATAGATCTTTTTTTAATAGGGTATTTATTAAATGATGCCAATATGGTTACCAATTATAAATACATAACATTAATACCTTTTAGTATTCTTTTTTTACCTAGAGCTTTTAATGCTACTGACTTTGTTGCATACACAGAAAATATCCACAATAAAAAATACATTAATAATTACATTAAAGGGTATATGACTTTATTTAGTTTTGTAAGCTTCTTCGCAATCCTATTTTCCTTTCTTTTTTCGCACCACCTTTTAAAATTATTTGATCCAAAATTTATTAAATACAATGATAGCTTTCATATATTAATGATTGGTATTTGTGGTATTTTAATATTCAGAGGTATATTCGGAAACTTACTATCCTCTATAGGGAAAGCTCAAATAAATTATTACATCACCTCTATTGCTTTATTACTTAATATTGTAAGTAATAATTATTTTATTCCTATTTACGGCATTAAAGGTGCTGCCATTACAACTTCAATACTTATGTGGCTTACTGGTATTGTTTCTTTTATTTGGTTTAAAATACTTTATAAAAATTTAACACCAAAACCATCTAGTTAGTGAATTACAAACTGTATTTTTTATAATGAAAATACGTTTCTTTAACGGCTCCAAAGCTTTTAAAAAAAGAGGCAATAGGTTTAATCATAGAGCCTTCAAAGTCTAATATTAATTCAGAACCTGAATTTTCTTTTATAACCCTGTCTATCAATAATGACATTACTTGTTTTTCTCTTCCTTCATTATTTAACGCCGAAAAAAGATAGGTAATTCTATGTTGATCTATTAAAAAAAATGCTCCACCAATCAATT
>DOIV01000327.1:0-2436 GCA_003511845.1 Flavobacteriaceae bacterium
AAAGAAATATTGCTAAATTTGAAATAAAACCTGAAGACGTTGGATTTAATAACTTGCTAAATATCAGTACTTAAAATTTGACGTTAGTTGGAAGCGTGAAAAACGAAAAACTGAATGCAAAAAAACATAATTCAAAATATTTTTAAGTATTCAATTGCTACAGTTTGGATTACAAACGGACTAATTTGTAAAGTATTAAATTTTGTTCCAAGACACGAACAAATTGTAGCACGAATTTTAGGAGATGAATTTTCAAGACCATTGACAATATTAATCGGAATTTCAGAAATTGGAATGGCTATATGGTTTTTAAGTGGAATAAAATCACGACTAAATACAATCGCTCAAATTGGAATTGTTGCAACTATGAATATTCTCGAATTTATTCTTGTACCAGACTTATTACTTTGGGGAAAATTGAATTCAATGTTTGCGTTTCTTTTTATAATTGCTGTTTATTTCAATCACTTTCATCTGAATAAAAAAGCCGTATGATTTCATTTTTAAAAAATCATCCTTTTGCTGTTGAAACTCATTTTGAAAGTTCAACAGTTTTGACATTTGCAATACCGAAAAAAGAATTACAAAGTTTTATCCCAGAATGTTTAGAATTAGATACATTTCAAGATAAATGGGCCTTTATAGCAGTTGCAATGGTTCAAACAAAAGAACTAAGACCTAAAGGGTTTCCTAAGTTTATTGGAAATAATTTTTTCCTAATTGGTTATCGTGTATTTGTGAAATATACGAATAACGCAGGAAAAAGATTAAGGGGTTTATATATTCTAAAATCAGAAACAAATAAAAAGAAAATGGAATTTTTGGGTAATCTTTTTACACATTATAATTACTCGACAACAGACATTTCAGAAGTAAATAAAACTGATTTTAAAGTAATTAAATCTTTCAAATCTGAATTCACCTTAAAAATTGACACTACAGAAAAAGAAATAAACTTACCAAAAAAATCACCATTTGATAATTGGAAAGAAGCAAGAAAATTTGCAGGTCCTTTGCCTTTTACATTCACTTATAATAAAGAAAAAAAGGAAGTCCTAATAATTGAAGGCGTTAGACAAAATTGGAAACCAAAACCAATAGAAGTAGTCGATTATAATTTTTCATTTATTAACAACTTTAATTTTCAAAATTGTGTTTTAGCAAATGCGTTTGTTATAGAAAATATACCGTATTATTGGAAAAAAGGAAAAATTGAGAAATGGAAAAAGTAAGAAAACCGTTTCAAGGAATATTAAATATTATTCGTTTCAATTGGCATTTTTATGTAATTGCCATTATTCTTATATTCTTAATACTTCTCTTATCAACCTTTACTAATCCAATAATTAAAACAATCTTACAATTAGTTAGTCTACTAATATCAGTAACAATTTTTGTGTCTTTATTTATTTCATATTATGTGTATGATTTATCAGAGTTTTATAATTTTGAATTGATTAAAAAAAATGATAACAAGATTTCAGTAATTAATATAAATGCAGGTTTTGATGAAACAAGTGAGTTGCTCAAAAGGAAGTTTATAAACTCAAATTTTACAGCACTTGATTTTTATAACCCGAAAAAACATACAGAAGTATCCATAAAACGAGCAAGAAAGCAATATCCACCTTATCCAAATACAAAAAAAATAGAAACTTCAAAAATTGATTTAGAAAGCAACTCAATAGACAAAGTATTTGTAATTCTATCTGCACACGAGATAAGAAACAAAACAGAGAGAATTATTTTTTTCTCAGAACTAAACAGAATATTAAAACCCAATGGTCAAATAATTGTCATTGAACATTTAAGAGATATTTCAAATTTTATAGCATATAATATTGGCTCGTTTCATTTTTATTCAAAAGCATCTTGGTTATACACTTTTAATAAATCAAAATTAAGAGTAATATCTGAAATTAAAAACACGCCTTTTATCTCAACCTTTACACTCGAAAAAAATGGAAATACATTATAAAATAATTGGAATTTTATTAATTGCTTTGGCATTTGTTCACGTCATTTTTCCAAAGTATTTTAAATGGGAAAAGGAATTGAAGTCACTAAGTCTAATAAACCGACAAATTATGAAGGTTCATACTTTCTTTATTGCTTTGGTTGTATTTCTTATTGGTCTTTTATGTCTTACATCTGCAAATGAATTAATAAATACAGAATTAGGAAAAAAAGTATCTCTTGGTTTTGGAATATTTTGGAGTTTCAGATTGATAATTCAATTTTTTGGTTACTCGTCTAAACTGTGGAAAGGAAAAAAAATGGAAACGATAGTTCATATTATATTTTCAATTTTATGGGCATATTTAAGTTATGTTTTTATGAAAGTATATTTAACCTAAAGGACTGAAAAAAAGAGCCAGCAGGTAACAAAATGTAAACGTAATTGCGGGTTTTGCGCTTAATTTAAAGTTTGTATCT
>DOIV01000327.1:2772-3558 GCA_003511845.1 Flavobacteriaceae bacterium
TATCTTTGAACAAAGTTTAGTAATAAATTGAAAGGTAAGTGCCTTTTAATTCGCAACTACGCTTACATAAAACGTTACCTGCTATTAGATGGCAGACACAATAATCTAAAAAATAACGTAAGTTTAAAATCACAAATATAAATTATAAAGAAATATGTATATTCAAGTAACATTAAATGCAAAATTACAACCTATGCACCGACACGATTTGGAGGACGCATTAAATGAAATTTTTGAAAAAGAAAATATTAAAGCCAAAATTACTGGTGGCGGAACAGGACAAGAAACAAATGGTGAAATTGCCTATTCCGATTTAGAAATTGATTTGAAAGAATTTTCTGATGAAGTAATTAAACAAATTATTAATTTATTAGAAAAAATACTTGCGCCAAATGGTTCAAAAGTAACAATTTTTTCAGAAAACGAAAATGTCGAATCAAAAGTAATTCCTTTTGGAAAACACGAGGGGTTAGGATTATATTTAAGTAATGATTTAGATAATAAAGTTTATGAAGAGTGTGATGTAAATGTCATTTATGAAGAAATTCAAAACCTTTTAGATGAAGAAAATTTAGGAGGCATCGAAAGTTATTGGGAAGGTGAAGAAACTGCTTTATATCTTTATGGAAAAAGTTTTGATGAAATGCACAAAGTCATTAAACCTTTTTTAGATAAGTATCCATTATGTGAAAAGTCCCGTGTGGTAAAAATTGCATAATAAATAAATCATTGCAAAACAAAATAATAACAGCAGGTAACAATGCCTATAGTTAATACGGGTTTTGG
>DOIV01000072.1:0-2273 GCA_003511845.1 Flavobacteriaceae bacterium
GCTCTTCTAAATGTTCTTTAGGGACTCTATTTAGTGGAGAAGTAACATATAAATAGTTGTTATTAACAACAAAAATACGTACCAATGCACTGCCCTGGTGGAATTCCCAATAATCTCTACCTGCTCTACATAATACAGGATTAATTCCTAATTCTTTTAAACCTTCTTCAGTGAAATTTGCAAAATGAGATTTTTCAAATTCTTCAAATACAGATATATTTATATTACTACCACAGTTTGAGCAAAATTCACTTTCTTCTACTGTATAACTATCACAAGAATTACATTTTACACGGTATTTTACATCATCAAAATGATATTCGTTTATTTGTTTGATGACATCAGTATGTTTGATGCCAAAACCTACATTGTCAGCCTCCGTAAATTTAGAAGTAGTAACTCCTATTAAAACACCATTTTCATTGAGCATAGGACCTCCAGAATTCCCTGGGTTTACAGCGGCATCGGTTTGGATAAAATTTCTTCCTTTCATAGGTTGGTTTGGCGAAGAAACGATGCCTTCTGTAACTGTAAATGGCATTCCGAAAGGAAATCCATTTATAAAAACAGTCTGTAAGTTTGAAACTTGATTATTTTCATCTAATTTAATGGCACCCTTAGTTGCTTTTAATTCTTCTACATGTAAAAAAGCCAAATCTACCTCTGGGTTTACCATCGCTACTTTTGCTAAATATCTATTCTGATGATGATCTTCTACAGCAACAGTTTTACTGCCTTTTATTACATGATAATTGGTGATTAAAAAATCATGATTAATAACCTTGAACCCAGTACCTGTACCGTCTGCAGTAATTATTTTATATATAGAATTTTTTGTATTTTTCATCTGTTTAGTTTATTAGCTGAATAATTTTGAAAAGAAACTTTTACTTTCTTTTTTTTGGTTTTGATTGTCGATAGAACCACTTTGTAAACCATGGAATACTTTTGTTAATTTTGGAGCTGCATCAGTAGGGCATAAGCCAGCAACTTCTTCTAAAACATCTTCAATTGCAGTTTTATAATGATCTTCTAAGTTGTAATCGTAAATTAGTTTCAACAAGTTGAATTGTAAATAATAAGAAAGGTTAAAGTCACTTTCTTCTTTTTCATACTGTTGTACACGTTCTAAATTGTTTTTTAACCTATCGGTAATAATTTGTGCTGAACTTCTCCATCGCAAAGAAATAAATTGCTCGGCATGGTAAACATTTTTCATGATTTCTTCACGAGGTTTTTCTGTTAATTTTTTCATGAAATTGACACACTTATCCACTCTAAAGTTAAAGTCTAAATCACTATTGAATAGATTGCCTATATATTCAATCAAATCGGAGCGTAGCTTACCATGTACATAAGGCATATTTGAAATTTTTAGCATAGAAATTGCCAAATTATCCCATTGAAAATCATCCCAACGTTTGTCTTTAAAAAACTGTGTATAGTTTTTATAATCTTCAAAAACCATGGTTATTTGTTGCCAAACTTCTTCTTTTTCAGATGCTGTTAAAGGAGTGAATTTGGGTTCTTTATAAAAAGCAGCGTTATATTTTTCGATAAACATATCGTCATAATCATCAGCATATACAGATACATTTCTTAAGATGTCATAGACCTTATGTGGTTGAGAAAGCTCAATTGGCATTTCATATTCAAACCACAATTCATCGTTTTCTAGTTGTATTTGAGCCAAACTTAATGGTGTAAAATTTACTTCAGCAACTTTACGTAATAAGGCAACTTTATTGGTCTGTTCTGTAATTTTTAAGAAAGGTGCTTTAACGCTAAAAATTTTATCAGTAATCTTAACATGAATTTCAGCAGATCCTTGCATCTGCACAATTTCAATATCACCATCCGTGTTTTTACCCTCCAATAATTTCGGATTCATATAATTGATGACTTCAATTAAAGATTTTTTAAAGTCTTTTTCATCAAATGCATCAATAGCTAAATTCCAATGTTCAACTTTATTGACTGGGTCGCTAATGCTTGTTAAAGGTCTTTTATACCTTGGGATTACGTTTTCCATATTATTGATTTTTTGGTTCTACTGCAAATATAATGGAATTTTTTAATTCACTACTAATTGAAATGTATTCAATAAACTCATCACCTTCAAATTCAATTTCATCTTTGTCATTTGTCTTTGCAAGTTTATTCTCTATAGTGACAAAACTCTCTCCTTTTTCAGAGGAATACAATGTGAATATGCTATGGCTTTCAGTCTCAAAATTTGATATATGTTCTAATCCTATAAAGCTATTTTGATT
>DOIV01000072.1:2689-4511 GCA_003511845.1 Flavobacteriaceae bacterium
TTATCTACTTCACAAAATGGAGCTTTTGCTTTAAGGTAGGGGAATATAATAGATAGGATTAAAATAATTAAAAGTTCAATAATCCATATTATGGTTAGGAATGTACCACTTACGGTACCTCCTCGTATTCCCCAAGTACCTGTTTTGTTAATTTCAGAGATGAAATTAAACAAAGTATCAGGTTGAAGAACAAGCCCGAAAACTTGTAAAAACTCAATATTACTGGTTGTGATACCAATTCTGGAATTGCCATAGCTTTCTCCAGCATTGATAACCAAATCAACCCAAATAGCCCAAGAGAAATAAAGAGCAAATAAACCACCTAAAAATCCAAATATAATAGCTATTGTAGAGTTTCTTACTTTTCCTGTTTTAACAGCTAAATGACTTATAGCCATGCCAACAGCAAAACCAAAACCAGCTGTAATAAAAAGGTTGATATAAATAAATGGTATATACCAAATAAGATAGGTATACGCCAATGCTAAAACAGGAATAGCTATAACTGAGGTTAGGATAAATAATAAAAATGATGTTGGAGATGATTTTCCTGAGGCTTGATAGTATTTTGACATTTGATTATGTTTAATTATGTTGCAAAGATGGAGTCTTTACTGATGTGAAATCATCCTAAAAACAGTAGAATTGCAGCCCCAGTTTTCAGGGGTTAAGTTATGTTGAAAATCTAACTTTCTATTTACATCGTATCTAAAATTGTTTTTTTCTTTTCAGCATATTCAGATTCTGAAATGAGTTCCATTTCAAATAGTTCTTTTAATTTCTTGAGTTTGTCCATGGGTGATTCTGTTTGCTGAGGTGCTTGTTGTTGCTGGTTTGTGCCTTGATTCATTAAGTTGGTTGCTCCAGCTCCAGCATTGACACCCATTAACATTCCTGCTCCGCCACTTTGGTTATTGGCAGCGTCACGCATGGCTTGTAATTGTTGATGCTCTGTATAGTTTATTCCTGCGATTTTTGCGGCCAATACTTCTGATTGTACATCAGATATTTTTGCAATTCTATCTAGTGTATCTTTATCAAACTGAGATCCTTCTATTCTGAAATCTAGAATTTCAAAACCTAAATCAGTAAAAATTTGCTTTGTTTTTTCTTTGGCTTCGGTAGCAATGGTATTTAAATTACTATCAATATCTACGTAAGAGAATTTTGCATTTGCCAAATAATCTGTTATAGGTTGGGTTACTCTTGAGATAAAAATTTCTTTTAGGTCTGAATGGCAATAGGTTTCTTCACCTGCAATTACATTTTCAAAAAACCATTGAGGTTTTGTAATTTTTATACTATAATTTCCGAAAGCAGATAATAGAATTGGAAAAGTATAAATTGGGTCAGTATACGCAATTGGCACTCTTGTACCCCAACGCATATTTAGAATATCTGCTTTTCTGTAAAACCAAATACCCATGACATGCTCACTCCCATCACGAAGGGAGAGAAATTTTTTGATGGTAGTTAAAAAAGGTTTATTATCCGATTTTAAATCGTACATGCCTTCTTCTTCAAAAACACTTTCTACTTTACCTTCATAGGTCAAAATGCAACCTTGACCTGGTTGCAAGATTAATTTTGAGGCATTTTTTATTTCATCACCATGCTCTGTGAATTTAATAAATAGTTCATCTGCCCTTGGGTCTTCCCACTGAATTACGGATCGAAATTGATTTGCCATGTTTATGTCTTTTTTTTTGAATTTTAAAAATAACTATTAAAGTCCTCTTTTTAAAATTTGATTTATATCTGCTAGTGATTAATTTATAAACGCTTTTTAATACTCTTTATTTTTTATTAAAACTATATTCAA
>DOIV01000122.1 GCA_003511845.1 Flavobacteriaceae bacterium
TAGCTAAATCTCCTGAGCCATTGCCTGTTATTGGCGTGGCATATAGCATTCCGTTGTTGTTTTCTAATTTTACTTGTAAAAAATAAGTGAGTGCTGGTTTGAAAAAATAATCTTCAGATAAAATCGCTTTTTGTTGGTTTTCAAAAGCAATACCCATAGATTTCTGATACCAAGGATAAAAATACTTAACACAACCTACAAAAGTAGAAACAGGATTGCCTGGGAAAGCAAATACTACAGCATTCTTAGGGGTCTTTTCATCTTGCTCACTCATACCAAAAGGCACAGCGTGCCCGAACCAAAAGGGTTTTCCTGGGCGTTGTTTTACACGATGAAATAGTTTTTTTACGCCTAACTCGTCTAATACTTCTGGGACAAAATCGAATTTTCCTTTACTAACTGCTCCACTAAATAACAGTACGTCATAATCTATTAAAAACTGCTTTATTTTTTGTTTTAATAAGGATTTGTCATCTACAATATGAGCCGTTTCTGCATGAATAAGTAAACGTTCTAATAAAGCAACTAATGTAAAGGAATTACTTCTGCGTATCTGATGAGCTAATGGGTTTTCTGAAACTTCTACCAGTTCATCACCTGTAGAAATAATCATCACTTTAGGTTGTTTAGCTACTTTTATTGTAGCTTTTCCTACGGTTGCCAACACACCAATTTCAGCAGGTGAAATCACGGTATTTTTTTGAATTAAAACGTCATTAATCTTTCTATCTTTTCCTTGTAGATGGACATTTTGCAACTGCTTAATTTCCTCTAAGTTTACGGTCGCTTTTCCGTTTGTAATAGTAACCAACTCATAAGGAATTATAGCATCTGTATGTTGAGGCAAGACAGCTCCTGTCATGGCTTCAATACAATTTTCTTGATGTTGCAAGGTTACTTGTTCGCTTCCTGCTGCTTGCATGTTTTCTATGAAGAATTCTCTTTGCCCAGATGTAAAAACATCGTAAGAAACTGCAATTCCATCCATACTCACTCTATTAAACGGAGGGAAATCTCTATCGGCTACAATATCTTCTTTTAAAATCCTACCTGTAGCTTCTAAAAACGGAATTTCTTCAGTACCAAAATTTTCAGTATGGTTTAGTATAATTTCTGATGCTTTTTTTGATGTGATCATGTTTGTAACTGGATGCTGGATTCCTGCCTACGCAGGAATGACAATTTAATATTTTTAGTTATTTAAACAAGTCTGAATGTGAACCTATTCTAATCAGTTTTATGATTTTAGGAGATTCAATTTGAAACCAAATGATTAAAAGGTCTGGTTTTATATGACATTCCCAATTTTCATTGTATTCTCCTTTGAGTTTATGTGGTTTCATTATATTAGGAATTCCTTCAACGCCATTTGCCTGTAAAATAGTCAATACTTGAGACGTTATTATATAATCTTTAGCATTCCTTTTTACTTTTTTTAAATCTTTTTTAAATTTAGTTGTAAGTACTAGCTTGTACATTTTATAATTCCTCTAAAAATTTATCTAAATCATCTATTGGTGTCAAATTTATATCATTATGAGCTTCATAAATAGCTTTTTTGGTTTCTTCATTAGGGATGTCACCAACTTCTTTATATAGTAAATACTCAATATAATTATTAAGACTTCTTTTTTGGGCAGCAGCCTTTTCTTTAATGAGCTCTAGTAAATCCTTATCAAATCTGAATGCGGTTTGAACTTTCATATGCCTTAAATTTTCAGCAAAGGTATAAAATAACATTATGTTATACAAGTGTTATTATGTTTAATGCTTTTTTCCCCTTCGGGGAAATGTCTGCAAGACAAAGGGGATTACCCTCCAATAGTCGACATACTTTCAGAAACATTTTTATTTTTTTCCCGATTGGCTTCGGCTATAAATCCGTTTTCAGGTTTTTCTTTTACTATGGATAAAAACAACTGTTTTAATTCGTCGTCTGTTGCTCCATTACGGATAAAATCACGAATATTAAAAACACCTTCGTCAAACAAACAGTTTTTAAACAAGCCTGTAGCGGTAATTCGAATCCGATTGCAATCGCCACAAATGGTTCTTGTAAAGGCAGGAATA
The DNA here is from genome assembly GCA_003511845.1 of Flavobacteriaceae bacterium. GTDB lineage: Bacteria > Bacteroidota > Bacteroidia > Flavobacteriales > Flavobacteriaceae > Aureibaculum. The sequence goes on from DOIV01000122.1 coordinate 2,071, forward strand.
ATACCAAATGAACCTTGGTAACTGTCTATTTTAAAATTATGAGATGTTGACGATTTATCTGATTGTAAGGGTGTGATTTTTGTATAGTGTGATTTGATTAAGTCTAAGATTCTTGTGTAATTACAAACCTCTTTGGTTTGTCGTTGTCCGATTCCATTAAAAGGCATTTCTTCAATAAAACGGACTTCTAATTTTTTATGTTTAGTCAGCTCAATAAAATCAATAATTTCATCTGTGTTTACACCTGACTGTATTACTGCATTCAATTTTAACTTTAGAGAACTTGACTCCAAATCTTCTAAAGTTTTGTATACCTTATCAAAAACATCTCTTCGGGTAATTTTTGCAAATTTTTCTTTTGATAAACTATCAATACTTAGGTTAATTGTTTTAATTTTTAACTCTTGGAGCCTGGTAATATGCTTAGATATTAAGGCTCCGTTAGTAGTAATATTAATTTCATCTAATTTATCATTAAATGATAGCATTTCTAAAAAATTGACAAAATCTTTACGTACAAAAGGTTCGCCACCCGTTAAGCGGATTTTATTTACACCCAATTCGCTTAAAACACGCGTAATACGATACATTTCTTTAAAAGTCAACAGCTCTTTTCTTGCTACAATATCAATACCATGAGCAGGCATACAATACTGACAACGCAAGTTACAACGGTCAGTTACTGCCAATCGCAAATAGGTTATTTGCCTTCCGAATTTGTCTGTTAATGTATCCATTTGTGTTTTGTAATGGCGAGCAAGTTACGAAGTTTACTTGATATATTTAAACCTAGTAGGTTTCTAAAACCTACTAGGTTTACTCTCTTTTTTTAAATAATTCTATTTAGTACATGACAAAAAT
>DOIV01000120.1 GCA_003511845.1 Flavobacteriaceae bacterium
GCTATCGACACACAATCAACTTTCAAATTTCATCCTCAAATAAAACTAGAATACACCCCAACTGAAGATGATATCATACAAAAAATTGAAGTAGGTAACATAAGTATGCCTATACAGAATTCTTTAGTTAGCGGAGCTCAAAATTTATTTGGATTAAAAACACAATTACAATTTGGTAAAACAACAGTAACTGGCGTGTTTTCTCAACAGAAATCACAAACCAGATCAGTTGCTGCCGAAGGTGGTGCTACAATTTCTGAATTTGACTTAAGTGCTAGTAATTATGACGATAATAGACATTTCTTTTTATCACAAAGTTTTAGAAATGACTTTAACAAATCGTTAGCTTCATTTCCATTAATTAATAGCTCTAAGCAAATTACTCAAATTGAAATTTGGGTAACTAATAAAAACAATACCACTCAAGATGTACGTAGTATTGTTGCTTTAGCTGATTTAGGTGAAGGAAACCAACTCAACATCCATTCTAATTTAGTAAATGCTGTTCTTGGGCAAAAAGACCCTTCAAATGATGCAAACAGTTTAAGCTCATTCTTAACTCCAAATAATGGCATAAGAGACATCTCTACAGTAAGCTCAACTTTAGCTGGGTACGAGCAAGGTACAGATTATACCATTTTAGAAAATGCCAGAAAATTAATTTTAAATATAGATTTTACGTTAAACCCACAATTAGGATTTATCACCTTAAATAGACGTTTGGCTGATAGTGAAATCTTAGCTGTTGCTTTTGAATATACAGATAGTAATGTCGCTGGTCAAAATGTTTTTAGAGTAGGTGAATTATCTACAGACGGAGTTACAGCTCCTAAAAATTTAGTCGTAAAGTTATTACGTAGTGAAATTGTAAACACTACCATCCCGATGTGGGATTTGATGATGAAAAACGTGTATGCTTTACCAGGAGCCTATCAATTACAACCTGATGGTTTTAGGTTAGAAGTGATGTACCAAGATGACAAAGAAGGTGTCGCTTTAAACATTTTACAAAATGCTAAAACAGCGGAAAAGAACAACATTACATTACTTAACTTACTACGTGTTGACAGGCTAGATCAATCAAACAATGAAATTGCTGAAGGTGATGGTTTATTTGATTATGTTGAAGGGATGACAATAAACTCACGTGAAGGCTATATCATTTTCCCAACAGTTGAACCTTTTGGGAATAGCGGAACTTCAGCTCCTGGCAAACTTGGTGAATTGGGTGAAATACTTACTGCTGCTGAAGATGAAAAATATATTTTCACTGAACTATATGACAGAACAAAATCTGAAGCACAAAATGACTTTCAATACAAAGATAAATATCTTATTAAAGGATATTTTAAAACAGAATCTAACAATGGTATTCCTTTAGGTGCATTTAATGTCTCAAAAGGTTCTGTAACTGTAACTTCTGGAGGTAGAGAATTACTTGAAGGTGTAGATTATGTTGTTGATTATCAAATAGGAACAGTACAAATTATCAATCCGAATTTAACAGCTTCAAACGCACCAATTAATGTGTCTGTTGAAAATAATAATGGTTTTAGCCAGCAGAGACGCAGCTATTTAGGGGTTGATGTACAGCATGTTTTTTCAGAAAATTTTGCCATTGGTGGTACTTTTATCAACATGAGAGAAAGACCTTTCGGGAAAACACAATTTGGGTCAGAATCAGTAAACAACTCTATTGTTGGCATTAACCTTACCTATCAAACTGAAGTACCAAAATTCACTAAATGGGTAAATAAACTGCCAAATATTGACACTGATGTTACTTCAAATTTCTCTATTCGTGCAGATGCTGCTTACTTGATGCCTGGTGCTGCCAAGAATAAAAATGGAGGAATTAATAATGAAGCTGCATCATATATTGATGATTTTGAAGGCTCACAAATCCCTTTAGATATAAGCTCACCTAGGCAATGGTTTTTAGCAAGTGTACCTCAAAATCAAAACGATATAGATTTAAAAAAGTTTGTAGGAGATCCCAATGACAGTAATTTATTAAAATATGGAAAAAAGAGATCTCATTTAGCTTGGTACACCATTGACAGATTGTTTTATGGAGGATCTTTAAAACCTAATAATATTGATGATGTTGAACTTTCAAAAAATGAAGTACGTCAGGTCACTTATAGAGAATTATTTCCAGAATTAGAACTAGACTTAACACAATCTCAAACGGTAAGAACCTTAGATTTAGCTTATTTTCCTCAAGAACGTGGTTCTTATAATTTTGATACTGATAATATTGATGGTACTGGTAAATTTACAGATCCTGAAGACAGATGGGGTGGTATTATGCGTTCTTTAAACACAACAAATTTTCAGCAAGCTAATGTAGAGTACATTCAATTCTGGTTAATGAATCCTTATGAAGACTATAACATTACACCTAACGAAGGTGGTCCTCAAAATTTAAACCCAAATGATTTTGGTGGTGAGCTCTATTTTAACCTAGGTAATATTTCTGAAGACATTTTAAAAGATGAACGAAGAATGTTTGAAAACGGATTGCCTCCTGACGGAATAAAAATACCAAAACCAGATATCGGTGCAAATATAGATCAAACAGTCTGGTCAGACATCCCAACAAAACAATCATTGATTTATGCTTTTACTGAAAAAGATGAAGAAAGAAAAAATCAAGATTTAGGTTTAGATGGATTAAATGACACTGAAGAAACAACAAGATTTGGCAATCAATTTGGTGATGACCCTTCTAATGATAATTATAATTTCTTTAGAGGAAGTGATTTAGACGCCAATAATGCCTCCATTTTAACAAGGTATAGAAATTTCAATAAAACGCAAGGTAATTCACCTACTATCAATAATTCTACAGAATCGTACCCAACTTCTGCAACTTCTTTTCCTGATATTGAAGATATCAATAAAGACCAAACTATGAGTTCGGTTGAAAGCTATTTTCAATATAAAGTTGATATCGACCCTAATAAATTTATTGTGGGTCAAAATAATATAGTTGATGAAAAGATTGTAGCTGTCTCATTACCTAATGGAGAGTCAAGACAAACGAAATGGTATCAATTTAGAATTCCTATCAGCTCACCTAGCGAAACTATTGGAAGTATTTCAGATTTTAACTCTATCCGCTTTATGCGAATGTTCTTAACCAAATTTAAAGTTCCTGTAGTTTTAAGGTTTGGAGAATTAGAATTGGTACGTGGTGATTGGAGAAGGTATACAAAATCTCAAATTGGCAATATCAATCCTCCACAAAACTTAACAGATGATGAAAACAGAGATTTTGAAGTAGGTGTTGTTAATATTCAAGAAAATGAATACAAAGTACCAATACCATATAGATTACCTCCTGGTTTACGTCGCGAAAGACTACAAGGTACTACCACCTTACAACAACAAAACGAACAATCATTATTGATAAAGGTTACTGATTTAGAACCAGGACATACAAGATCGGTATTTAAAAACACACGTTTTGACATGCGTATGTATAAACGTTTAAAAATGTTTTTACATGCTGAAAGTATTGCCGGACAAACTTCGGTAAATGATGATGAACTCGTTGCTGTTATCAGATTAGGTAGTGATACCAACGATAACTTTTACCAATTTGAAATTCCATTAAAAATCACAGCTTCTGGTGCTTCATTTGCTGAAGAAATCTGGCCAACAGAAAATGAACTGATTGCAAACTTAAGAGAATTTGGTCAGTTGAAATTACAGCGGGTAAACGAAGGGGGCAGTTTTGCAGAAATATACCCAACTGTTTCGGCAGAACCTGATGCGAAAATAAGAGTTAAAGGTAATCCTAACCTTTCTAATATAAGAACCATTATGTTAGGTGTAAAAAACAATTCTACTTTAACAAAAAGTATTGAAGTGTGGTTTAATGAATTGCGTGTTTTAGACTATGACAATGAAGGAGGTTGGGCTGCGGTTATAAATGCTGATGCAAATTTTGCTGACTTTGCTGATTTTTCAGTTTCTGGTAGAGCCAACTCTCAAGGTTTTGGTGCTTTAGACCAAACTGTAAATGAAAGAAGTCAAGAAGATGTAAAACAATACGATGTAATTACTAATGTAAATTTAGGACAATTACTACCAAAGACAGCAGGCATCAACATTCCGCTTAATATGAGTTATGGTGAAGAATTTGCTGATCCAAAATGGGATCCTAAATATCAAGATGTATTGTTTGACAAAAATAATAAAAATGCTGATGCAGCAAGAGATTATACAAAACGCCGAAGTTTAAATCTTATTAATGTAAGAAAAGAAAGAACAAATTCTGAAAAGAAACAACATTTTTACGATGTTGAAAATGTATCAGTTTCTTATGCTTATAGTGACACTTACCATAAAGACTATAATGTTGAAAAATTTATAGATCAAAATGTTAGAGCTGCTGCTGCCTATAATTACGGATTTACTCCTTTAGAGTATTCTCCATTTAAAAAATCAAAATTTTTAGAAAAAAATAGCCTTTTCAGATTTGTAAAAGAATTTAATATCAATTTACTACCTACTTCTATTTCAGCCAACTCAAACATCATTAGAAGTTATAACCAGCAATTATCTAGACCTCTTGTTGAAGGTTTACCTAAAATTGATGCTTTAACACAAAGACGTTATTTATTTGACTGGGACTATAATATTGCATATGATATTACCAAGTCTTTACAATTTACTTTTAGAGCAGCTAATAGTTATATTAATGATGCTTATGAAAGAGACGCTTCTGGTAAAATAACTGAAGATAGAAATAGACTTTTTGATGATTTTTTCCAAATAGGAAGACCAAATCAGTATCATCAAACTTTAGATGCTACCTACAAAATACCAATCAATAAAATATCTTGGTTTGACTTTGTAAATAGTACGTATAGTTATACCGCAGATTTCGATTGGCAATCTGCTGCAACAGCTTATGTAAATGAAATTGGTAACACGATACAAAATGCCAACACTCATACTTTTTCTGCAAATTTAGACATGACCAAGCTGTATAAAAGAACAGGTATTTTAGATTTGGCTAAGAAAAAGAAAAAACGTCCTAAAAAGAAAAAAGGTGATAAAAAGGATAAATCTAAAGAGAAAAAAATAGCTGCACCTAGGCCAAAATCTAGAGTTATAAAGACAAAAAATAAAACTACAGGACAAAAAGTTCTACAAGGTTTGGTAGATGTTGTTACTTCAGTTAAAAAAATAAAAATTGCTTATGCAGAAAACAATGGTACCGTTTTACCAGGTTATATACCAGAAGTAGGCTTTTTGGGAAGAGATAATTTCTCTGGCAGTACAGCACCAACTTTAGGTTTTGTTTTTGGGAGCCAAAGTGATATTAGAAATATCGCTATTACAAACAACTGGTTAGTTTCAAGAGATAATAACAATAGCGATTTTTACAGTAAAACTTATTCAACAACTCAATATAACAAACTAGATCTCAATGCAGACATTAGACCGTTTAAAGATTTCAATATAGAATTGTCTGCAAATAAAATTTTTACAAAAAACCAATCTCAACAATTAGATGTAATCAATGGTGAATTTAATCCTGACTTACCCATCAATGAAATTGGTAATTTTAGCATCAGTTATTTCATGCTAAATAATGCTTTTGATGGTAATGGAGATGCTACATTCGATAAGTTTAAAGCCAATAGAGCTATTATAGCAAACCGCTTAGCATTACAGGCAAATCAAAATACAACTAGCGGTTTTGGCCCAAACAGTCAACAAGTACTTATTCCCGCATTTTTAGCTGCTTATTCTGGCAAAGATGCTGGCAAAGTAAAATTGAGTGCTTTTAGAGATATTCCAATTCCAAATTGGCGTATCAATTATAAAGGGTTAATGAAATTTAAATGGTTTAAAAAACGCTTTAGAAGTTTTATTGTAGAACACAGGTATCGTTCTACTTATCAAGTTATTGGTTTTAACTCAAATTTACTGTACAATGAAGCAACTAAATTTACAGATTTAGACAGTAATGATAATTATAGACCAAGTCAAGTTTTTACAGGTATTAACTTAATTGAAGAATTTTCACCTTTAATAAAAGTTGATATGCGTATGAAAAATTCATTTTCTGTTAGAGCAGAACTCAAACAAGACAAAGCTTTAAGTTTGAATATTAATAACAATACAGTTACAGAGATAAGAGGTAAAGAATATGTTTTAGGTTTAGGCTATCGGTTTAAAGATGTGAAATTGAGAATTAAAACAGGAAACACCTTAACTACATTTAAAGGTGATATTAATTTTAAAGGCGATATAAGTATTCGTAATAATTCAACAACCATAAGATCTATAGACATCCAAAACAATCAGGTAACAGGTGGACAAAAATTAGTGTCCTTTAAATTTTCTGCAGATTATGCTTTGAACAAAAACTTATTAGCTTCTTTTTATTACGACCAAAACAGCTCCAGATTCTTAATTTCAACTACATTCCCTAGAAAATCTATCAGTGCAGGTATAAGTTTACGTTACAATATTGGTAATTAAATTTATATATTCTAAATTCGCATTTCAAATATATTAACTATGAATATTCCTACAGAATTAAAATACACAAAAGACCACGAATGGATCAAAATTGACGGAGACATTGCTACAGTTGGCGTCACTGATTTCGCTCAAAGCGAATTAGGAGATATTGTCTATGTTGATGTTGATACTTTAGATGAGACTATAGAACGAGATGAAATTTTTGGCTCCGTAGAAGCAGTAAAAACTGTTTCAGATTTATTTATGCCTTTATCAGGAGAAGTAATAGAATTTAATGAAGATTTAGAGGATGCACCTGAAAGTGTAAATACAGATCCTTATGA
>DOIV01000001.1 GCA_003511845.1 Flavobacteriaceae bacterium
AAATTCGCAGTAGAACCATATTATTAAAACCTACCAAAATTATTTCAACTAATTGAATTATAAAAAAGTAAAATGAAAAAAATATTTAACCTTATCATCTACCTTCCTATATCACTAATTTTATTAGGTCTTGGAATTCTTATGCTTCCTTTAATCATAATACTTTTACCATTTAAATGGTATAGTAAGAAAAAATTCACCGAAGCTTATAATGCATATCTTATAACATTAGAAGGTAAAAATTTCTTTTGTTATAATAACAGAAAAAAAGGATTTGATTTTATTGAAACTGAAATCATCCCCAACTTACCTATTGAAGTAGAACCATTATTTCTTATCAGGCGAAAAATGAAAAATGAAAAATACAATCTTGAGTTTCTTTCTAAAGCATTGTACAGCTACAAAAATTTCAGTAATTTTCCTCATCTATTAAAAATTAGAAACGGAAAAGCCATTAATACATCAGTAAATAATGAGTTTTTTAATACTTTAGAAAATAAAGAAAAGAGAATAGTACTTAATCGTAAAATTAAAAAATTCTTTGAATTAGACCCAAAATCAGCAATATAAACATATAAAAATTCCATATCGCCTTGAATAAAATCAATTCATATCGAATTAACTTTCTAATAATTAGTGTTTTTCTTATTTTTTTTGTTTTAATAAACCTCAGCCTTGGCTCCGTAAATATTCCTTTTAAATCGGTTATTCAAACTTTAACAGGAAGCAATACTCCTAAAGAATCTTGGCAATATATCATTCTTGATTATCGATTACCAAAAGCGATAACTGCCATATTGGTTGGTGCAGGATTATCTATTAGCGGGCTCTTAATGCAAACCTTATTTAGAAATCCACTTGCTGGCCCTTTTGTACTCGGTATCAGTTCTGGGGCAAGTTTAGGTGTTGCTTTATTGGTCTTAGGTATTTCTGTATTTTCTGGAAGTATGGTTGGAATCGCATTTTCTAATTTCGGAATTTCTATAGCAGCTAGTATCGGATCGTTATTGGTGTTATCAGCAGTTATGGTTGTTGCCCGAAAAGTAAAAAACACCATGTCAATTCTCATTATTGGGTTGATGTTTGGAAGCTTTACCGCCGCAATTATTAGTGTATTGGCTTATTTTAGTCCTGCCGAAAAACTACAACAATATGTGTTTTGGACCTTTGGTAGTCTAGGTAACTTAGGATGGAGTGAAATTAGTATTCTCACCATAATTTCATTACTTTGTATTGGATTATTAGCCACTATCATAAAACCTTTAAATAGTCTATTATTAGGCGAGAATTATGCTATAAGTTTAGGTGTGAATATTAAAAAAACACGAAACACAACACTTATCATTACAGGAATATTAACAGGCGTAATTACTGCTTTTTCTGGGCCAATTGCATTTATTGGACTAGCTGTACCTCATTTAACAAAACTGATTATCAAAACTTCAAATCATAGAATTCTTTTGCCTGCTGTTGCCATTATTGGAGCAATTATCATGCTCATAAGCGATACTATTGCACAATTACCAACAAGCGAATACACATTACCTATCAATGCGGTCACCTCTTTATTTGGAGCTCCTATAGTAATTTGGCTACTCATTAGAAAACGATCACTTAGTTAGATGACAAATCAAGACTCACATATCATCAAAACTAACAATCTAGCAATTGGCTACTTTAACAGAAAGGAAACTACTTGTATTGTTGATGATATAAACCTTTCATTAACCAAAGGAAATTTTGTTTGTGTCCTAGGAAAAAACGGAATAGGAAAATCTACCTTATTACGTACACTAACTAAAGTTCAACCCAAATTATCTGGAGAAATTATCCTTGACGGAAAGAATTTAGAATCAATTTCAAATCCTGAATTGGCAAAAAAATTGAGTTTGGTATTGACGGAAAGAATTCCAGAAAGTAACCTTACCGTTTATGAATTGATTGCTTTAGGAAGACAACCTTATACCAATTGGATTGGCAAGCTAAATGAAGATGATTTACAACAAATAGATTGGGCTATTGAACAACTAAATATCAAAGAGCTTATTGCTAAAAAACATGACGAGTTGAGCGATGGTCAACTCCAAAAAGTGATGATTGCAAGAGCATTAGTTCAAGATACTGAAATTATCATTTTAGACGAACCAACGGTACATTTAGACTTACATAACACCATAGAAATTTTTAGTATTCTTAAAAAACTAAGTAAAGATTATAACAAAACCATACTTATTTCAACACATGAAATTCATTTGGCATTACAATTAGCTGACCAATTATGGTTACTAAAGGATGATGGTATTACTTCTGGACAAACAGAGAGTTTGATTACTGACGGAAGTGTTTCAAAGCTGTTTTCTACTGATTTGATTACCTTTGATATAAAGTCAAAACAATTCATCATCAATAATAAATAGACTATACAATCCAAACCTGCCTGCCACTGTTAGGAAAATAGGTGTTAAATAGTATTGGAAGAGAAAAAACAAAAAGACCGCTTCGCTGCTAGATACATGACTAAAGACTTAATTTCAACTAACTGACAATTCGTATTTATAAAAAACAAGACATAAACAGGAGGAATAAATAAGGAAGGTGTCTCTTTTCTATAAACGTTCAATCCATTCTTAAATTCAGCTTCGAAGTATCTTTTTAATCAAATAACAGTATGTCAAAATATAAAACCCTTTTCATTTCTAGGAATGCATTGATAAATTAAACCCTTTTTGGCTATCGCCCTGCGATTTAATTCTTTACTTTTGAAACTTCATTAAAAAAAACAAAACAATCTTTTATGAAAAATATTATAATAGCATTCCTTTTTACCTTTCTATTTTCCTGCGGAAGCACAAAAACCAATGCTCATGATGAAGCAAAAACAACCAATTCAGCAGTAACAGATAATGGTCCTGTAAAAAACAAAGAAGACATCAATCTTATTAAAGATTATGCAAAAGAATACGCAGCAAGTATTGTTGAAGATGATTTAAAGAAAATATTATACACGTTGGCTTCTGATGAATTTGCTGGAAGATTTACTGGAGAAGAAGGACAAAAAAAAGCCGCTAAATTTATTACCGATTATTATAAAAATTTAGGGGTTAGTGCTGCCAAAGCTGATGGAGATTATCTACAGAAAATTCCTGCTGAATATTTTAAAGGCAATGCAAAAAACGCCTCAGAAAATGTGGTAGCATATATAAAAGGTTCTGAAAAACCTGATGAATACGTCGTTATTTCTGCTCATTACGACCACTTAGGAGTGAAAAATGATAAAATTTATAACGGTGCAGATGATGACGCATCTGGCACAACTGCTGTTATGGAAATTGCAGAGGCTTTTCAAAAAGCAGTTGAAGCTGGTAACAGTCCCAAACGCTCTATTGTATTTCTACATGTAACTGGTGAGGAAATTGGACTATATGGATCAAAATATTATACTGAAAACCCTATTTTTCCATTAGCAAATTCAGTAGCTAATTTGAATATTGATATGGTAGGCAGGTTTGACACGCAACATGCTGAAAATCCTGAATTTATTTATTTAATTGGTGCTGATAAATTAAGCCAAGAATTACATGATCTTTCTGAAGCTATCAATAAAAAATACACTAACCTGAGTCTAGACTATACTTATAATAATGATAATGATCCGAATAGGTTTTATTACAGATCTGATCATTACAATTTTGCTAAAAACGGAATTCCTATTATCTTTTATTTTAATGGTGTGCATAATGATTACCATCAACATACAGACACTGCTGATAAAATCAGATATGATTTATTACAGAAAAGAGCTCAATTAGTATTCCACACCGCTTGGGAGATAGCCAATAGAGATAAAAGACTTGTTGTAGACAAGAAATAGTTGTACGCAGTTGTTGACATAGAAACCACAGGCGGAAAATTTAATGAAGAAGGCATTACAGAAATTGCCATCCATAAGTTTGACGGACATCAAATTGTTGATAGTTTTATAAGTTTGGTTAATCCCGAACGAGAAATTCAGCCTTTTGTGGTGAACCTTACGGGGATAAACAACAAAATGCTTAGAAATGCTCCTAAATTTTTTGAGGTTGCAAAACGCATCATTGAAATTACTACCGATTGTATTCTAGTTGCTCACAATACTAGTTTTGATTATCGAATCTTAAGAACAGAGTTCAAACGACTAGGCTTTGAATTTGAACGACACACGCTATGTACGGTTGAATTGAGTAAAAAACTAATTCCCGAATTAGAATCCTATAAACTAGGACGTTTATGCAGGACTTTAGGCATACCAGTAACTGACAGACATAGAGCAAATGGTGATGCCTTAGCAACGGTAAAATTACTACAACTCTTATTAGATAAAGATGTAGAAAAGACAATTATTAAAAGCACCATAAAACAAGAGTCTCTCAATAAATTAAGTCCGAAATTAACAACAATTATTGAAGATTTACCTACCAAAACTGGCGTGTATTACATCCATGAATCTGATGGTGAAATTATTTATATTGGAAAAAGCAAAAACATAAAAAAACGCGTCAATCAACATTTTACCAATACCAATACTAAGTCGAAAAAAATTCAGCTGCAAGTAGTCTCGGTAACTTATGAAATTACAGGAAGTGAATTGGTGGCTTTACTCAAAGAGAATGAAGAAATTAAACGTAATAAACCTTTTTTCAATAGAGTTTTAAAACGTACCGTATATACACATGCATTATATAGTTTTTGTGATGATAATGGTTACATAAATTTAAAAATAGACAAGGTTGACGGTCGTAAAAATCCGATCACTACTTTTTCTAACCTACAAAGTGCAAAAAGCTTTCTATTTAGAATTGTTGAAGAATATAAGCTGTGTCAAAAATTAACAGGATTAGATATTGCAAAGAAAAATTGTTTTGGTTATAGTATAAAAGCATGTAATGGTGCATGTATTCAAGAAGAACCGTCAGTAGACTATAACAAACGTGTAACTCAAGTTATCAATAAAAATAATTTTGAAAACAAAAGTTTTGTGATTATTGATAAAGGCAGGGAATATGACGAACATAGTGCTATTCTCATTGAAAATGGTATTTTTAAAGGATTTAGCTTTTTCAATCTTAATTTTCAAATTAACAATATTGATGTTTTACAATCATTAATTACTCCAATGGAAAACAATAAAGACGTACAGCATATTATTAAAAATTACCTAAGAAAAAATAAGAGATTGAAAATTGTAAATTTTTAAATGAGCACCTAAGTTCATTTTTAACAAATCTTTTCCTATTTTTGATAAAAATATATTTCATTGAACAACACAACCAACAAATCTAACTGGAAAACAAAAATTCACGAAATTATTTATGAAGCAGACACACCAGCTGGTAAATTATTCGATGTTATCTTACTAATATTCATAATAGCCAGTATTATATTGGTGATGTTAGAAAGTGTCCCTAGCATCAATGCAGAATACGAATACTTTTTCCATCAAGCAGAATGGGTAATTACTATACTTTTTACTGTCGAATATTTTGCTCGAATTATTTCTGTAAAAAAACCAACAGAATATATTTTTAGTTTTTATGGAATTATAGATTTTTTGTCTACTATCCCTAAATATTTAGCAATTTTCTTTGTGGGTACTCATGCATTAGTTGCTTTAAGAGCTTTACGCCTATTACGTGTTTTTAGAATTTTAAAACTAGCTCGTTTTATAGGTGAATCTAATCAATTAGCAAAAGCATTAAAGGCAAGTAAAGCAAAGATTGGAGTTTTTCTATTTGCGGTATTAATTATTTCAATTATTTTAGGAACCGTTATGTACTTGATTGAAGGTGGTAAAGGTAGTGGATTTACAAGCATTCCTAGGAGCGTTTATTGGGCAATTGTAACGCTAACAACTGTAGGATATGGTGATATTGCACCTGTAACTCCTTTGGGTCAATTAATTGCAGCAATGATTATGATTATAGGTTATGGTATTATCGCTATCCCAACAGGTATTGTAACTTCTGAATATGTAAATAGCGATAAAGTACATACAAATACCCAGTCTTGTCAATTTTGTAGTGCAGAAGGTCATCATGACAATGCTGAATTTTGCTATGAATGTGGACATAAAATACATGATGAATAAGTACCTCATTACCATTCTTGGACCAACTGCAATTGGTAAAACTTCGTTAAGCATTGAGATTGCTAAGCATTTCAATACCGAAATAATCTCTTCTGACTCACGTCAATTCTATAAGGAAATGAGTATTGGTACAGCTGTACCGAGTATAGATGAACTTTCTGCAGTTAAGCATCATTTTATTCAAAACATCTCTATTCATGATACATATAGTGTTGGTCAATTTGAAAAGGATGCTATAAGTAAACTGGATGAACTTTTTAAAAGCCACAACCATGTCGTTATGGTTGGTGGTAGCGGCTTATATACCAATGCTGTTTTAAATGGACTGGACAGTTTCCCGAAAGTTGATCAAGCAATAAGAATAGATTTAAAAAGCCAATTAAAAGAAAAGGGAATCATTCCGTTACAAGAACAATTAAAAAAACTAGATGTAGTATCGTATCAAAAAATTGATATTGAAAATCACCAACGCCTCATTAGGGCCTTAGAAATTTGTATAGGCTCAGGTAAATCTTTTTCCTCTTTTTTATCTAAAAAAGCTACCCAACGCAACTTTATTCCTATTAAAATCGGGTTAACCGCAGATCGAGAAATTATCTATAACAGAATCAATCAACGAGTCGATATAATGATTAAAAACGATTTATTAACTGAAATAAAGTCTTTAATTAATTACAAACACTTAAACGCATTACAAACAGTTGGTTATAAAGAATTATTTTTTTATTTAGAAAATAAAATCTCATTAGAATTTGCCATAGAAGAAATCAAAAAAAATACACGCCGTTTTGCAAAACGACAATTGACATGGTACAGAAAAGATGATGAAATCAAATGGTTTGATTTTCAAGATCATAATCATAAAATAATTCAGTATATTGAAGGGCTCTTAAATCAGTAAATTCATTTACTAAAACTATAAAACAACTCAATATATGACACCAGATTACGTAGACATTGAAACCTTAAAGTTCATATTGTACAACGTACATCAAGTAGAAGGGTTATTAGAGGCAGAGCATTTTTCAGAATACGATAAAACTTCATTAGATCTTTTTTTAGATTCAATAAAAACTTTTTCTGATACGGCTTTACATCCTTATATTAAAGAAATGGATGAAAAACCTTCTTACTTTAAAGATGGTAACATACATATACATCCACAATTTAAAAGCATCTTAAATACAGCAGGAGACTTAGGTATTGTTGGGGCTATATTTGATTTTGAAGATGGCGGAATGCAATTACCTTCAACCGTTTTTCAAGCGGCACATTTTATTATGAATGCGGCAAACAATCATGTGCCTGGTTATTTTGGTCTAACCTCTGGGTCTGCCAATTTGATTCTTTCATTTGGCAACCAAGAACTCAAAGATACTTACGTACCCAATATGTTAGATTTGACTTGGGGTGGCACTATGTGTTTAACAGAGCCTCAAGCAGGAAGCTCTCTTTCTGATGTAATGACATTGGCAACACCAACGGATAATGATTATTACCAAATTAAAGGGCAGAAAATATTTATTTCAGCAGGCGACCACCAATTTTCTAATAATTTTGTGCATTTGGTTTTAGCTAGAATTAAAGGAGCTCCAGCTGGCACAAAAGGAGTGTCTTTATTTGTTGTTCCTAAAAATCGCCCTACAGGAAATGATAAATTCACTTATAATGATGCTGCCATTGCAGGAGAATTTGAAAAAATGGGTCAAAAAGGATATTGTACTACACATATCGTATTTGGCGATAATAACGATTGTAGAGGTTGGCTTCTTGGTGAACCAAATAAAGGCTTATCCTATATGTTTCAAATGATGAACGAAGCTCGTATTTCAACTGGACTTATGGGAGCATCTATAGCTTCAGCAGCTTATTATTCTTCATTGAGATATGCTAATGAACGTCCACAAGGTAGAAAATTAAATAGTTCAGGTCAGAAAAATGCTGAAGAAGAACAAACGCTAATTATCAATCATCCTGACATTAAAAGACTCTTATTTAGTCAAAAAGCTACAGTTGAAGGCTCAATGAGTTTGATTTTACAGACTGCTTACTATTTAGATAAAGAAATGACGAGTTCTTCAGAAGAAGAAAAGGAAAAGTATCATTTATTACTAGAAATATTAACTCCAATTGTCAAAACTTATCCTGCCGAACAAGGTATCCAATCCATCAGCAATGCGGTTCAAATTTTAGGAGGTTATGGCTTCTGTTTTGATTTCATGCCTCAGCAATACTATAGAGATATCAGAATTATCGCCTTATATGAAGGTACAACAGGGATTCAATCTTTAGATCTTTTAGGTAGAAAAATTACCATGAAAAAAGGTAAAGCACTTGAATTATTGGCTATTGAGATTCAGGAAACTATTAAAAATGCTTCCAAATTTGACGATTTAAAACCTTTTGCGAATACACTCTTAGAAAATTTAAGTTTAGTACAAAAAGTAATAGGCACAATAATGCCGCATGCTATGAAAGGGAATTATGAACGTTTTCTTGCTGATGCAACTGTCTTTATGGATTTTATGGGTACAATTGTCATTGGATGGCAATGGTTAAAAACCGCAGCTGTAGCAAAGCAAACCTTAGCGGATGGTAACGGAAATCAACCGAGTGCATTTTATGAAAGCAAAATACACACCATGAAGTTTTTCTACACTTATGAAATATCAAAAACCAAAGGATTAGCAAAAACGGTAATGAATAACGAAGAATTAACTATTACAACCTCTAAAGATTATTTTTAAACTAATTTCATTAACTTAGACAACAAAATACTCAAATACAACAATATGATAAAATTTGACTCTCCATTAGCAGCCTTCCTTCATTGGGAAAAGAAGACACCTGACAACATTTTCTTAAGACAACATATTGATGGCAAATTAAAAATATATACTTATAAAGAAAGTGGAGACCAAGCTAGACGTATTGCTACAGATATAAGCACCTATAATTTCCCACCGCAAAGTAAGATTGCCTTATTGTCAAAAAACTGTGCACATTGGATGCTTGCTGACTTAGCCATCATGATGTCTGGTCATGTTTCCATTCCAATTTATCCAACATTAAAAGCAGAAACTATCAAATATGTTTTAGAGCATAGTGAGGCTAAAGCAATAATTCTAGGTAAGTTAGAAGATTATGAATCGCAAAAATCAGCTATAGTTGGTATTCCTAAAATTAGCGTTGCTATGTATGGAGTCAATGATGGAACTACTTGGGAAGACTTATTAAAACAAAATAACCCACTTCAAAGTCTACCAAAATTAGAACCTAAAAATTTGATTACCATTATTTATACATCTGGTACAACTGGTAAGCCTAAAGGCGTGATGCATACAGTTGCTAGCTTCACCAATGCTTCAAACCAATTTTTAGAAAACTTAAAACTCCCTGAACATCCAAAATTTTTCTCTTATCTCCCACTCTCTCATATTGCCGAAAGAATTGGTATAGAAATGGGCGGCATTTATAGAGGTGCATCAATTACATTTTCTGAGTCTTTACCAACATTTGCCAGTAATTTAGAAGCAACTCAACCTGATTTGTTTTTTGCAGTGCCTAGAATTTGGGCAAAATTTCAAGAAAAAATACTTCAAGGGATGCCTCAAAAAAAATTAAACCTTTTATTAGGGCTTCCAATAATAAATTCAATTGTAAAGAAAAAAATAAAAAAGAAATTAGGCTTAACTAAGGCTGCACTCATCTATTCTGGAGCAGCACCTATTGCTTCCAGTTTAATGAGATGGTATAAAAAATTAGACATCATTATATTACAAGGTTATGGAATGACAGAAGATTGTATTCTATCGCATAGCAATACGCCAGAAGATAATAAAATAGGTACTGTTGGCAAAACAACCAATGGAGCCAAAGCAAAATTAGGACCAGATGGTGAAATTTGTATTTTGAATGATTGTTTAATGACAGGTTATTATAAAAACCCTGAAGCTACTGCTGAAGCTTTTGACAGCGAAGGTTATTTAAGAACTGGTGATATTGGTGAATTTGACTTTGATGGTTTTTTAACCATTACAGGGCGTGCTAAAGATCAATTCAAAACAGATAAAGGTAAATATATTGCCCCAGCACCTATTGAACTTGAATTGTCTAAAAATACAGATATAGAGCAGATTTGCTTGGTAGGTATGGGCATCCCTCAACCTATATTATTAGTAGTATTGTCTGAAGAAGGTAAAAAGAAAAGTAAAGAAGCTGTTAGTGAATGTTTAATAAAAGCCATAAAAGATATCAATCCTTCTCTTGAAAAACATGAGAAAATTGAAAAAGCAGTGATCATGAAAAATGATTGGACAGTTGAAAACGGATTAATGACTCCGACTTTAAAAATAAAAAGAAGTCAAGTAGAAAAAATACACATGCCCATGTACAAAACATGGTTTGATGCAAAAGAGCGTGTAATATTTCTGTAATAAAAACTCTCAAGCATAAAAAACGACAATAATCAAGCTATTAAAACAAACAGATGAAAGCCGTATTATGTATTTCGGATCACATATTTTTTATGGGGATTAGACAAAAAGTTTATGTAATCTAAAAAGGAAAAATTCAGTATCAGACACACCTCTTAAATTTGCTCTAAAGAGTTTTATTTTAGCATTAAATGATTCTGCATTTGCGTTTGTATTTCTATTTATAAAGAAATTTAAAATGTTTTCAAAATTTGCTTTTACAGTATTTGCTGTTGTATAAAAGGTTTCTAATTTTTGTTCAAAAGTATCTTCTATCCAGAGGTTAAATCGTTCTAATGCTTTTAATTGGTCTGTATTTTCATAAATAGATCTAAACTCTAAAGTGTGTTTATGTGCTTTTTCTAATTCTGGATATAATTTAAATAATAATTCTATTCTTATTCTTTGATTTTCGGTTAGGTTATTAGGTTTCTTTGCTATGATATATCTACTTCTTGCTAATAATTGTTTAGGTGTATCTCCATTAGGTAAAACGATGGGTTTATATTTAATTCCCTTTTTTTTTGCTTGTTCTATTGCTTTGTTTTCTTTATCTAATTCTTCCCATCGCTGTTTGATTCTTATATGCTGTAAAGATTCCATAGCTAATTTAACAACATGAAA
>DOIV01000004.1 GCA_003511845.1 Flavobacteriaceae bacterium
AAGTGTAAAGGAAACATTAAAAAATTATTCAGGATATACCATTTCTAAAAAGGTTACTTATAGTTTGTCTAAAAACAAAAGTACAGAAAAAATATATGCTTTTAGAATTGAAAGAAAAAATTATCCTTATTACCTTTTAGTAAATGAAAAAGGTAAAGTAATGGGAATAAGATCAGAAGAAGGGAATCAAAAATAAAAAAAATGCTAACGAATAGTTTCGTTAGCATTTTTTTTATTTAAATGATTTTGCTTTTTTAAGCTCAAAACTTTCACCTAAATATACTTTTCTAACCATCTCATCTTCTGCTAATTCTTGTGGTGTACCTTCTTTTAAAATACCACCTTCAAACATTAAATAGGTCTTGTCTGTAATCGCTAATGTTTCTTGAACATTATGGTCGGTAATCAAGATACCAATATTCCTGTCTTTTAAATGAGAAACTATACTTTGAATATCTTCAACTGCAATTGGGTCAACACCTGCAAATGGTTCATCTAAAAGTATGAATTTTGGGTCAGAAGCTAAAGCTCTAGCAATCTCAGTTCTTCTTCGTTCACCACCTGATAATAAATCTCCACGGTTTTTACGAACATGACCTAAACTAAATTCATCTATTAAAGATTCTAATTTTTCCTTTTGTTGTTTTTTTGAAAGATCAGTAAACTGTAGGACGGATAAAATATTATCTTCAACAGATAATTTTCTAAAAACTGATGCTTCTTGAGCTAAATATCCAACACCTTTTTGAGCACGTTTATACATTGAGTCATTTGTAATGTCTTCATTGTCTAAGAATATCTTCCCTTCATTTGGTTTTACCATACCAACTATCATATAAAAAGAAGTGGTTTTGCCAGCTCCATTTGGTCCTAATAAACCAATAATTTCACCTTGTTCTACTTGTAAAGAAATACCTTTAACAACAGTTCTGTTGCCATATTTTTTTTGAATATTTTCTGCTCTTAAAATCATAAATGTAAAAGTAGTGAAATTTTACAGCTTGGCTACTGCTTTTTTCTCTTTACGGATAACCAATTTAGATATTAGAATACTTATTTCATATAATATAACCATCGGTATTGCCACTATAAACTGACTGATAATGTCTGGAGGTGTGATGATAGCGGCTAAAATTAACACCAAAACGAATGCATATTTTCTGTTTTTCCTCAAAAAAGCAGGAGTAACTAATCCCATTTTAGTTAAAAAATAGATAACAATTGGCATTTCAAAAATTAATCCAGCAGCTAAGACTGAAGCTCTAAGTAAACCTATATAAGAACTTAAATCAATATTATTATTTATTTCATCAGCCACTCTGTATGATCCTAAAAAATTGATTGAAAGAGGAGTAATTAAATAATAACCAAACAAAACACCTAGAAAGAATAAGAATGAAGAGGCTATAATAAAAGCTTTAGCACTTTTTCTTTCTTTTTGGTACAATGCGGGTTTAATAAACTTCCATATTTCCCATAAAATAAATGGAAAAGCAACGATAAACCCAACGGTAATTGATGTCCAAATATGAGCAGAAAACTGTCCAGACATGGTTCTACTTTGAACGATAAATGGAATTTCATCAATACATAACCCGTCAGTTCCTAATCTTTTAGAGATTGCACATAAAGTTCTGTAGGTTATAAAAGAAGGGTTTTTTGGAAGTAAAATAATTTTATTAAAAATAAAATTTTTCATTAAAAAAGCAACTGTACTTGTAATTAGAATAGCTACAACTGAGCGTACTAATGTCCATCTTAAAGCTTCAAGATGGTTTAGAAATGACATATCATTTTGTTCTTTTGACATCTTATATAATTCCTTCTTTTAATAAATCATGTAAATGAACGATACCTTTATAAGTGTCATTATCACTAACAAGTAATTGAGTTATATTGTTACTCTCCATAATGCTTAGTGCTTTTACAGCCATGGTATCTGAGTTAATTGTTTTAGGGTTTTGTCCCATAATATCTTTTGCGGTTAAAGACATAAAATTAAAATTATTTTTTAGCATTCTCCTAATGTCACCATCAGTAATTATGCCAATAATTTTGTTATTTTCTACAACAGCTGTTGCACCTAAACGTTTTTCGGAAATTTCGATAATTACATCAGAAATAGCATCACTAGGTTTTACTTTCGGAGCAGCATTATTTAAAATCAAATTATTTACTCGAAGAAATAAACGCTTACCGAGAGTTCCTCCAGGATGGTATTTTGCAAAATCTTTACTACCAAAATCTCTCATTTCTAATAAACAAACAGCTAAGGCATCACCCATAACCAATTGAGCTGTCGTACTAGTGGTTGGAGCTAAGTTATTAGGACAAGCTTCTTGTGCAACAGTTGTATTTAGAATAAAATCTGCTTGTTCAGCCAAAAATGATTTTATATTGCCAGTAATGGCAATAATTTTATTTTTTGAATCTTTAATTAAAGAGACAAGAACTTTTATTTCTGGAGTATTTCCACTTTTAGAAATACAAATTACAACATCATCTTTTTGTACAATGCCTAAATCACCATGAATTGCATCAGCAGCATGCATAAAAATAGAAGGGGTGCCTGTAGAATTTAAAGTCGCAACAATTTTTGAGGCTATATTTGCACTTTTCCCAATTCCGGTAACAATAACTCTGCCTTTAGACTTTAATATAAAATTAATTGCATTTTCAAAATTTTTGTCTAAAAAATTTATTAAATTCGCTATTGCTTTGCTTTCTATAGTAATAGTTTGTTTGGCAATTTCTAAAATATTTTTCTTTGTGTTCTGCATCAGAAAAAATAAAAAATTTAAGAATTAAAAATAAAGTAGTATCTTTAGTTGCAAATGTATCTAAAATTATAGATAAATAATAAATCAGAGTGACAAATTTAAACTTACGAGAAGCCTTAAAGAAATATTTCGGTTTCAATCAATTTAAAGGCTTACAAGAACCAGTAATTACAAGTATCATGAATAGAGAAGATACTTTTGTAATTATGCCAACAGGTGGAGGTAAATCTTTATGCTACCAATTACCAGCATTAATTCAAGAAGGTACGGCAATAGTTGTATCTCCATTGATAGCTTTAATGAAAAATCAAGTTGATGCCATACGTGGTATATCTACCAATGACGGTATTGCACATGTTTTAAATTCTTCTTTAAATAAAGGAGAAATAAATCAAGTTAAAGAAGATATAATTAATGGTGTTACTAAATTACTTTACGTTGCTCCAGAATCTTTAGCAAAAGAAGAATATATAGAATTCTTAAAAACTCAAAAAATATCTTTTGTTGCGATTGATGAAGCTCATTGTATTTCAGAATGGGGACATGATTTTAGACCAGAGTATAGAAATTTAAAAAGTATTATTCTAAAGATTGATGATGTGCCAATTATAGGGTTGACTGCTACAGCTACACCTAAAGTTCAAGAAGATATTTTAAAGAATTTAGGGATGACAGACGCTACAACTTATAAAGCGTCATTTAATAGACCAAATTTGTTTTATGAGGTTAGACCAAAAACTAAAGATATTGAAAAAGACATTATTAGGTTTGTTAGAGGTTATAAAGGAAAGTCTGGTATTATTTATTGCTTGAGTAGAAAAAAAGTGTCAGAAATTGCTCAAGTATTACAAGTTAATGATATTAAGGCTGTACCCTATCATGCAGGCTTAGATGCCAAAACTAGAGCCAAACATCAAGATATGTTCATCATGGAAGATATTGATGTCGTTGTGGCAACAATAGCATTTGGAATGGGAATTGACAAGCCAGATGTACGTTTTGTGATTCATCATGACATTCCTAAAAGTTTAGAAAGTTATTATCAAGAAACAGGTAGAGGAGGTAGAGATGGAGGCGAGGGACATTGTTTGGCTTTTTATGCTTATAAAGATATTGAAAAGCTAGAGAAATTTTTATCAGGTAAACCTGTTGCTGAACAAGAAATTGGTCATGCATTACTGCAAGAAGTAGTATCATATGCAGAAACGTCAATGTCTAGGCGTAAGTTTTTATTACATTATTTTGGTGAAGAATTTGATGGTGTAAATGGTGATGGGGCAGATATGGATGATAATGTGAGAAATCCGAAAACAAGAATTGAAGCTAAAGATGAAGTGAAAATTTTATTGGAAGTTATAAGAGATACCAATGAAGAATATAAGTCAAAAGAAGTTGTCAATACAATAATTGGGAATTCAAATACTTTGTTGAAGTCTAGAAGAACAGATGCTCAGTCTTTTTTTGGGGTTGGAAGTAATAAAGAAGCTCTTTATTGGATGGCTTTAATCCGTCAGGTACTGGTTGCAGGTTATTTAGCTAAAGAAATAGAACAATATGGTGTTTTGAAATTAAAAGATAAAGGTTTGGACTTTATTAAAAACCCAATATCCTTTTTGATGACTGAAGACCATTCTTATGAGAAGGGAGATACCACTGGTATTGTCACCAATGCAAAAGGTTTAGGTGGAGGAGGAACTAATGAGAAGTTAATGGCAATGCTTAAAGATTTACGAAAGAAGGTTAGTAAACAAAAAAACGTACCTCCTTTTGTAGTTTTTCAAGATCCGTCTTTAGAAGATATGACTTTTAAATACCCTATAACAATTGAAGAACTTTCAAATGTATATGGTGTTGGCGATGGTAAAGCTAAAAAATTCGGAAAGCAATTTATTGAATTGATTCAGAGATATGTTGATGATAATAATATTGAAAAAATGGAAGATTTGGTAGTGAAAACTACAGGTACAAACTCTGCGTTTAAATTATTCATTATTCAGAATACTGATAGAAAATTACCTTTAATTGATATTGCCAAATCAAAAGGGCAAACCATGGCAGAGTTGATTACTGAAATGGAACGAATTATTTATTCAGGCACAAAATTAAATATAAACTACTGTCTTGATAACTTGTTAGATGAAGATCAACAAGAAGAGATTTACGATTATTTTATGGAAGCTGAGTCCGATAAAATTCAAGAAGCACTTGATGAATTTGATGGTGAGTATGATGAAGAAGAATTAAGATTAGTGCGTATCAGGTTTATTAGTGAAGTGGCTAATTAATGAACATGAATAGTTAACCATTGTGTACTTACAAAAGCAATAGAAAAACCTAACAATACTGCAATAAACTTCTGAATATTAAATTGATGGTTTTTTGTGCTCTCAAATAATATAGCTGTGGCTATATGTAAGAAAATTCCGATAATTATTGCGGTTATTTCTGTGTGATAAGTATTAAAAAAAGAAGTTTCATTACTGATTAACAAACCTAAAGGACTCATCAAAGCAAAACAGGCCATAAATAAATAAATTGAACTTCTTTTAAGTTCTGACTGTAATAAAAATATAAAAAGCACAATAGTAATGGGTATTTTATGTACAACGATTGCCCACAATAATAAATTACTATTCACAGTGCCTAATGGAATTCCTTCTAAAAAAGCATGTAAACTTAAACTGATAAAAAGTAGCCACGGAATTCCTTTAGTGTGCGGATGAATATGTACATGTCCATGTTCAGCTCCTTTTGAAAAAAATTCAAGAATGGTTTGTATCAAAATTCCGATAAGGATAAAAAGGCCAATATTTTTTTGATGAGATTCAAATACTTCGGGTAATAAATGCAGTACAGTAATAGATAGGAGGTACGCCCCACTAAATGATAGCACAAGTTGTACAATTTTTGTTGTAGGTTTTATAACGATAACAAGAAGCACACCCAATACAACGGATATTATTAAGGCTATAAAACTCATTCTAAAATTAAGATTAATCGGTTTGATTTTTTACTATCAAAAGGGGTTAGGTCATAAGACCCGAATGTGTATTTTAATTCTAAACCAACTTTTTTAAAGTAATTTTTCAAAACGTCTAAAGGTAAAAATTTAATTATTTCTGTATAATGATGTGTTTGTCCATCAGCAGTAAATTCAATATTTTTTTTAATAAAATTACCATCTATAGATCTATTGATAATAAAATCTATACCGCTTTTGGTGATGGTTTCATGATTTACCATAAACTGTTGTACATAATCTACATTCATAAAATCAATGACTAAAACGCCATCTTTTTTTAAACCGTTTTTTAGGTTTTGCAAGACTTTAATATTTGTATCTTCATCATCAAAATACCCAAAACTAGTAAATAAGTTAAAAATGGCATCAAACTTTTCTTGAAAAGGCATAAGCATGTCTTGTACCTTAAATTTTAAGGTGTTATTTTCAAATTGTTTGGCGTAATCAATACTGTTTTTAGATAAATCTGCACCAACAACATTGTAATTTAAGGTGTTTAAAAATACAGAATGGCGACCTCTGCCACAGGGTAAATCAAGTATTTTACTGTTTTTTTCTAGTTTTAAAAAAGAGACTAAATGTTGCATAAAAAGCTGTGCCTCATCATCATTTCTGTCTTGATATAAAATATGATAGTATTTAGTATCAAACCACTCTTTAAACCACGCTTGTTTTTTAGAATTCATTAAAATAAAAAATAGATTTGCCTGCAAAAGTAAGCAATCAATTTATAATAATATGTATTTTTGCAGTATGAATCAAAATTTTAAAATGTTAGCCAAAACCCTATATGGTTTTGAAGAAATTTTAGCAAAAGAACTTAGATCTTTAGGAGCAACTGATGTGAAAACTGGTGTAAGAAATGTGACTTTTGTAGGTGATAACGGCTTTATGTATAAAGCAAATTTAGGCTTAAGAACTGCAGTCAGAATTTTAAAACCTGTCAGAACATTTAAGGTTAAAAATGAAGATGACTTATATAAACAGTTGCAAACTATTAAATGGGATAATTTTATAGATGTTGATGGTACTTTTGCTGTAGATGCGGTTGCTAATGCAGAAAATTTTACACATTCTCATTACTTATCTTTAAAAACTAAAGATGCCATTGTTGATTATTTTAGAGATCGATTTGGTAAACGACCTAGTATTGATTTAGACCATCCAGATTTAAAAATTAATGTACATATTTATAGAGATGATTGTACCATCTCTATAGATAGTTCTGGAGATTCTTTACATAAAAGAGGATATAGAAGTGCTACCAATATAGCTCCTATAAATGAAGTTTTGGCTGCTGGCTTGATTTTGTTGTCTGGTTATGATGGTACACAACACTTTATTGACCCAATGTGTGGAAGTGGTACTATTTTAATTGAAGCAGCAATGATTGCCAATAATATCCCTGCAAATATCAATAGAAGAGAATTTGGTTTTGAAAAATGGAATGATTTTGATGAAGATTTATTTGATGTGATTCGAAACTCCTTATTAAAAAAAGTAAGAGAATCTAATAGCGAAATTATTGGTTATGATAGAGCCTCTTCGGCAGTTTTTAAAGCAACTGATAATGTTAAAAATGCAAGTTTAGAGGAGTTTATTACAGTACGACAAGATAATTTTTTTAAAACAAAAAAGGAAGTAGAAGGAAAAACCATTGTATTGTTCAATCCGCCATACGGCGAACGTATAGAAATTGATGTTCCTGTTTTTTACAAAGAAATTGGTAACACCCTTAAACAAGGATACCCTAACACAGATGCTTGGTTAATAACTTCAGATTTTGAACAAGGTTTAAAAAGTGTAGGTCTAAGAACTTCAAAAAAAATCAAGGTCTATAATGGTAAGTTAGAATGTAAATTTGTGAAGTATGAAATGTATGAAGGGAGTAAAAAAGGAAGCTATCAAAATAATAAAGATTAGATGTAATAAGCATCTCTTTATTAGTAGCGAGAGGGAGATTTGAACCCCCGACCTCCGGGTTATGAATCCGACGCTCTAACCAACTGAGCTACCTCGCCATTTTTAAGTTTGCAAATATAAAAACAAATTTAGTAGAGACAAGAATTCTTGCTTATTATTTTTATTAAAAAAAGTTTTTTTTAAAATTAGATATTATATATATTGTCGACCAATGTTTTAAAAATTGCTAATGTCTGATAAAATAAAATTTGAAATTGAATTTGTAATGCACGCATCGCCTGCATTTCTATACCAATACCTATCAACACCTGATGGGCTAAGTGAATGGTTTGCTGATAATGTAAATTCTAGAAGTGATGTTTTTACCTTTATTTGGGATGATTCTGAAGAAGTAGCCAAAAGAATATCTTACAAAACAAACGAAAAAATAAAGTACAAATGGTTAGATGATGAAGATGAAGAGATTTACTTTGAGTTTACCATAATGGTAGATGCTTTGACTTCTGATGTTTCTTTAATTGTAACCGATTTTGCAGATGAAGATGAAGTAGATGAATCTAAAATGTTTTGGGAAAACCAAATTGCGGAGTTGAAACAAACTATCGGAGCCTAATTGATATTAATTTAAACAAATTATAGCCTTGATTTTTTCAAGGCTTTTTTTTTATAATTTTTATGATGATAAATTTGAACGGAAATATTGTTGAAGACGGTCTTAAGTTAAGTGTCGGTAATAGAGCATTTAAATATGGAGATGGTTTATTTGAAACAATGAAAGTTATTCATGGTAAGATTGTATTTGTTGAAGATCATTATTTTAGATTGATGGCATCAATGCGGATGTTACGAATGCATATTTCTATGGGGCTTACCTTAGAATATTTTGAAAAGGAAATTTTAAAGACTGTTGCTGCTAATAAATTAACCGAAGCGAGGGTGCGACTTTCGGTATATAGAAAGGATGGTGGTTTGTATTTGCCTAAAAATAATGAAGTTGGTTTTTTAATTGAAGTTCATCAACTAGTAGTCACCATAAAAAAGGATTATAAGATTGATTTATTTAAAGATTACTATGTAAATTCAGGATTGTTATCTACTTTAAAAACAAATAACAGAATATTAAATGTTCTAGCTAGTATATATGCCGACGAAAATGAATTGGATAATTGTATATTAATCAATGAGAGAAAGCAAGTTGTTGAAACAATTAACGCAAATATATTTCTAATTAAAGATAAAAAAATTAAAACCCCTTCATTGTCTGAAGGTTGTATAAAAGGCGTTGTACGTAAGAATTTAATTGCATTAGTTAAAAAAGAAGATGACTTAGAAGTTGAAGAGACTGAAATTTCTCCTTTTGAGCTTCAAAAAGCTGACGAAGTATTTATAACCAATACTATAGTAGGTATTCAGCCCGTAATAAAATATCGAAAAAAGACATTTACTACTGAAATTTCAACTTATTTAAGTAAAAAATTAATAAAAATCAGTGTGTTGTCTTAATAGATAAAATATAAAACCGCTCTAATATAAAATTAGAACGGCTAAAATTTGGTTGGTTACTTTTGTATCGAGAAAATCGGTTTACTATTCAATATCTAATACTAGGTTAGAAAGAAATATAAACAAATTAGGATTAATGCTATTGATTTTCTCATAAAAAACTAAATTTATAACACCTTCTTTATCAATTTTTCTGAAGGTATTGTACTTTTTATAACGTTAAAGTTCACCAATTTATTTTGTATGCTATTTATTAATTCTGTTGAGATGGCTTTTTCATTATTCCATTTTGTGATAGAAAGCCATTCTTTTACATCTTTTTCTTGCTGTTGATAACGTTCTGAAAATAAATGAATCATCTCTTTATCATGATATTCTTTTTCAAAATGTTTAAGCTGATTGTTAATCGTGTCAATAACCGTTTTAACAATAGCAGATTTATCTTCTAAAAACTCATTTCTAACAGCCATAACAAAACAAGGCCAAGGTGAGGTAATACTATCTATCCTTCTAAAAACACCTTGATTTACTAAGGGTTTTGTAGTGAAATGTTCCCACATAAAATAATCTGCATCACCTTCGGTTAACGCTTTAACACCTCCGTCAAGGTTATTGATAATTTCGTATTGTAACTTGTCAATATTAAAACCTTGATTGACAGCATTAACAATGGCCATTAACTGTGATCCTGAGCCAAAACGACTAATAGCAATTCGTGTGTTTTCTAAGTCTTTTACAGTTTTAAAAGTAGATTGAGCACCAACATGAATTCCCCATAATAAAGGAGATTCTACATATACTTTTACAATTTTGCTTGGGTTGCCATTAATGATGTCTTTTATAATACCTTCAGTTAAGATAATTGCGGCATCAATACTACCATCACGTAAAGCTGCACACATTGCACCAGTGCCACCAGGAAATTCTTTCCATTGTAAATCAACTCCTTTTTGTTTGAATTTACCTTCTTCAATAGCCAAATGCCATGGTAAATTAAAATGCTCAGGCACACCGCCAATAGTGATTTTTTTCATGACCATTCTATAAGTTTGTTTAAGGTGTACTTTATCAATGCTTCTACAGGTTTGTACGGGTCTTTACTAAAAGTTCCGTTGGCTCTATTGGCAATAATAGCATTCATAGAAAGTGCTTGATGACCTAATAATTTTGCCAATCCGTAAATGGCAGAAGTTTCCATTTCTAGGTTGGTGATGCGAATACCATTAAAATCAAAATTATCCATTTTACTATTTAATTGTATGTCTTGAATGGGTAAACGTAAAACTCTTCCTTGTGGTCCATAAAAACCAGGAGCAGTCGCAGTACAACCTGTAAAAACAATATCGCTATTTAATTTTTCAGTAAGTATTTCACTACCTTTTATAATATAAGGTCTCGCTTTTCTATCGTCCCAGTTAGTATGTTTGATAAAAGCATCTTCTATTTCTTTTTCAAAAATAGTATCAGCAACATAAGAATGTAATAACCCGTCAAGACCTAATCCGTATTCAGCAAGAACAAAACTATCTACAGGAATATCACTTTGCAAAGATCCTGAAGTACCAATGCGAATAATATTTAATTGGTGATGCTCTTTTTTTAACACTCTGTTTTCTAGGTCAATATTTACTAAAGCATCCAATTCATTCATGACAATATCAATATTGTCAGGGCCAATACCAGTCGAAATTACGGTAATACGTTTGCCTTTAAATGTACCAGTAGTTGTTTTGAATTCTCGTTTTTGAGTTTCAAATTCAATAGTGTCAAAATGGGTTGTGATTTTTGCCACCCTATTTTGATCGCCTACAAAAATTATAGTATCAGCAATATCTTCGGGCTTTAAATTGAGATGATAAATACTACCATCAGGATTTAATATCAATTCAGAAGGTGCTATTTTATTCATTACTATGTTTTAGTATTACATTGATAAGTTTGTTGGGTTGTTCAAGTTGAATGTAATGTGCTGTGTTTTTTAAGATTGTAATATCTGCATTAGGAATCTCATTTTTTAAACGTTTACAATCAGCAATCGTTTTTTCTCTATCCTTGTCTCCAATAAGAATACTAACTTTTTTATTGATGTTTTTATAGTTTGAATAAATTTTATTTAAACCTTCAAAATAATTGACTTGTTCTTTAGCAATTGCATAAAAAACTTTGGGTTGAGACCATATTTTTTTTCGAGTAGTTAAAAAATCATTCGTTAAAATTTCTTTATTTCCTCCAAAAGCAAATAGTAAACCTTCTTCAATTTTTTCTGAAGCAGCAGTAGTTGCTATAAAAGTTGTAAAACCTTTGCCAATTATTGGTGCTGATGCTATTTTAAAAAGTGTTTCAGGGCTGAACTGATATAGTGGAGCAGCAACAATAATGTATGATTTTATGTTATTATTACCAATTGTAGCTAGATTTATAGCTATGGAACCTCCATATGAATGCCCAACAACAATTACATTGTTTAAATTTAATTTAGTGATAAGTTTATTTACTATTCTAGTATTTGATTTTAGCGTATAATCATAAGTTTTTGCGGTGCTAAACCCATGTCCAGGACGGTCAAAAACTGTAACTCTGTGGGTTTTAGATAGGCTATCAGTAATTGGTTGCCAATCTTCAATAGAACCAGGCATGCCGTGGATTAACAAGATGTCTTGTCCTTCTCCTTTTTGGATAATTCTTATTTTTTCTCCGTCTATATCTATAAATTGACCTTGCCAATTATCGGCAAACTCTAAACTTCCTTTTTGGATGCTGGTTTGGTTTACTTTTCCTGTAATGAATAAAGCAAGTACAATAAGAATACTAAAGTAGACAAGGTATTTAAATAGTTTTTTCATAAATAATTTTTAATTTCATCTAGCATCTAGCATCACCCTCCAACACGTTTAACTTTAAAGCCTTTTTCAATGAGCATAGCCATAATTTTATCTCTATAATCACCTTGAATAATTATTTTATCGTCTTTAAAACTACCACCAACACTTAGTTTGGTTTTGAGTTCTTTGGCTAATTTTTTAAAATCGGATGTTGCCCCAGTATAACCTTCAAGAATGGTTATGGGTTTGCCTTTACGTTTTTCGTATTTGCAAATGATAGGTTCATCTTGTAACCAAATATCACTTTTTTCTTTTTTTATTTCTGGCTCTTTCGGAGTATGGTCTGGAAATAAATTTTTCAATTGATCTTGTATATCCATGTTTAGTGTTCGGATGTTAGAATGCGGATTTTAGATTAAGCATGATTCCACCAAATTAATATTCGTAATATTAACAGGTAAATTATAGAAATGGGAAGTATTATCCAAAGAATGCTCAATAATAAGATAAAATAAGAGTCTCCATAACCATTACCTTCAAGTATTGACATTAATGGGAGGGAAAAAAGCCCTAAATAAAACATGGTTAAGGCGATAGTGCGATGTATTTTAAGTTTTTTCTTTGTAAATTGTACTTCAGTAACTTTTACTTTCGCAGAAGAGTTTTTTATTGGGTACGCACATTTAGGGCAAGCATTTGCTTGATTTGAAATTTCAGCGTTACATTCTGGACAACTAATTAATGCCATATTTTTATACTAGATTTCTGCTAAGATAAGATAAATTATTTTGTGATTAAGCCGAGTTCAATTAATCTTTCATGTAAATATGCACCAGCAGTAATGTTTTTAAATTGTTTTGGGTGGTCTTTG
>DOIV01000273.1 GCA_003511845.1 Flavobacteriaceae bacterium
ATGAACTTGTTAAAGAGCAAAAATTAACGATTCAGCCAGTCATTGGTCTAAAAGCAATGGATGATAAGGTATCAAATTTAACCAACCAGAGACAAATAGTAACTTGGGCTTTTAATAAAGATTCAAAAGTGAATGACATCAAGCGTTTTGATATAGAAAATGGTTATGTTGTAGTTAAACTTGATGCAAAACATAAAAAGGGTCTAAATTTAGGTAATGCTAAAGCTGGTATACGAACAAAATTACTGAATGAAAAGAAAGGTAAATTAATTAAAGAAAAAATGAAAGGCGATAATTTACAAGAGATTGCAACGGTTTTTAATGCTAAAGTCCAATCATCAAGAGCTGTGTCTCTAGGAAGCCCTATACTTCCTGGTATTGGCAGGTCTGAAGGTATTATTTCTACCTTAATAGGTTTACAGGAAAACCAATTATATAAAGGTATTGATGCTGCAAGTGGTGTGATTGCTGTGAAAATCACAAAAAAAGATAGTCCAAAAGGTTTAGATAATTATAACAGCTCAAAAACTACAGTTTGGAATTTAAATAAATCAAAAAGTTCAAAAGTATTTAACGCATTAAAAAAGCTTGTTGAGATAGAAGATAATAGAGCTACTTTTTATTAATAATAATGTGCTCAACAATTCAATAATGAATAGGGCATTACGTTTATAATGATAATTTTGATATTATATAATTAAGAATTCGTATATTTGCCCCATAAATTTAAAACAAAAAAATAACTTAAATTAATTAAAATGAAACAACTAAAAAGAATTTTATTCGTTTTCGTGCTTTTTGCTAGTTTTAGCATAAGTGCACAAGATGAAAACAATCCATGGTCTATTGATTTTGGTGCAAATGCAGTAGACTTTTACCCAACAAATCAAGTTGGAATGGGAAATTGGTTTGATGAATTTGTAAATGTTGGTGATCACTATAATGTAATACCTTCTATATCTAGAATTAGAGTAGGAAAGTATTTAGATAGTGGTTTCTCACTAGGTTTGGCGGGTTCATTAAACAAAATTGAAAAAATTGGAGACAATGCTGGTGGTGATTTATCTTACATTGGTGTAGATTTAGATATTAGATATGCTCTTATGAGAAATAAAAAATGGTTTGACCCTTACCTAGCTATTGGTGGTGGTTACAATTTTATTGGTGACAATAGTGCTGGTACTGCTAACGGTGGTGTTGGTGTTAACTTTTGGTTTAATGACTTTGTTGGTTTAAACATTCAGTCGGTTTACAAACACTCTTTTGACGAAGGTAATGTAATGCCTCACTTTCAACATGCAGCTGGTTTAATCATCAAATTTGGTGGAAAAGATACAGATAATGATGGTGTTTATGATAAAGATGATGAATGCCCTGAAGTATTTGGACTTGAAGCTTTCAATGGTTGTCCTGATACTGATGGTGATGGTATAAAAGATGCTGAAGATGCATGTCCTGAAGTTGCTGGTTTAGCTGCTTTAAACGGTTGCCCTGATGCTGATGCTGATGGTGTTGCTGATAAAGACGATCAATGTCCAAACGATGCTGGTACAGCTGCAAACAATGGTTGCCCAGATGCTGATGCTGATGGTGTATATGACAAAGATGATGAGTGTAAAGATGTTGCTGGTCCTGCTGAAAACAAAGGTTGTCCTTGGCCAGATGCTGATGGTGACGGAGTATTTGATAAAGATGATAACTGTGTTAATGAAGTAGGTCCTCCTTCTAATCAAGGTTGTCCAGAAAAAATTATTACTGAAGAAGCTAAAGCTGAATTAGATAAGTTTGCAAAAGCTATTTATTTCAATAGTGGTAAAACTACATTTAGAGTAGGTGTTTCTGAAAAATTAGACTTAATTGCTGACATTATGAAAGAATTTAAAGATTCTAATTTCAGTATAGACGGTCATACAGACAGTCAAGGTTCTAACAAATTGAACCAAAAATTATCTGAAAACAGAGCTAAAGCAGTATTAGATTACTTAGTAAGTAAAGGTATTTCTGCTAACAGATTAGGTTCTAAAGGTTTTGGTGAAGACAATCCTATTGCTAAAAATACAACTAGCAAGGGTAGAGCACAAAACAGAAGAGTTGAAATCAACTTAGCTAAATAATATAAAATTTCTAAAGTTTTAAAGCCACGCTAAAAGCGTGGCTTTTTTTATTTGTAACTTTGTGTATATGCAAAAGTTTATAGATAGTGTTGTTAAAGATGTGTTTTCTAAATCAGAAAACACCGCTGAACTTGTTTTTATTTTACCTAGTAAACGTGCTGGTGTTTTTTTAAAAAACGCCATTAAATCAACACTAGATAAGGCTACAATACTACCACAGATAATAAGCGTAGAAGAATTTGTTGAAAAATTATCAAACACCAGTTTAATAGATACCACAACTCTGTTATTTGAATTCTACTTTATCTATAAAAAAAACACTCCATCAGCTAAAATTGAAAGTTTTGAGAACTTTTCTAAATGGGCACCATTACTCTTACAAGATTTTAATGAAATAGACAGGCATTTAATTGAACCCAATTATATCTTTTCTTACTTAACGGATGTAAAAAGAATAGAAAAACTACTAAACGGAGAGCAAAAAACCGATTTGATTTCAAATCAAATTCAATTTTATGAAAAATTTGAAACCTATTATAAAACACTTTACTTACATTTATTAGAAAAAAAAGCTGGATATCAAGGCTTACAATATCGAGAGGCCGCAAAGAATATTGATTCGTATATCAATAACTCTCAACAAAAAATTATTTTAGTAGGTTTTAACGCTTTGAATAAAGCAGAAGAGAGCATCTTTCAAAATCTTTTAGACAATAATATAGCAACTGCCTATTGGGATATTGATGCCTATTTCTATAATAATGATCACAGTGCTTCAACCTTTATTAAAAAGCATAAAAAATGGAACTATTTTAATGACCATTCTTTTACATGGATAACTGATAATTTTTCATTAAAAAAAAATATTAAAATAATCGGTACACCAAAAGATGTATCTCAGGTGAAATATGTTGGTGAAATTCTAGATCAAATTAAAAGTTCTGCTAATAATTTTACAGATACTGCATTGGTTTTAGCAGATGAAACTTTATTGAATGCCTCTTTAAATTCGTTGCCTGATAGTGTTAAAAATGTAAATATCACTATGGGTTATGATTTAAGTAATATCCCGATTTCCAATTTGTTTGAGCAACTATTCAAATTACACATTCACAATAAAAAAGATGCTTTTTATTATAAAGAAGT
>DOIV01000095.1:0-285 GCA_003511845.1 Flavobacteriaceae bacterium
ATCTGTAAAGTAGCCCATTTGTTAGATGCTATTTATCATTTACAAGCTGAAGGGATTCAACTAGTAGCCATTACTGAAAAAACAGATGATACCATCTACCAAAAAGATCTCAAAAAGCCAACCGCTTTAATTATGGGTTCTGAACATAAAGGCATCTCTTCTGCTATGCTTAAAATAGCTGATACTAAAGCGAAATTACCATTGTTAGGAGATATTGCTTCTCTAAATGTTTCTGTGGCTTGCGGAGTGGCTTTATATGAAGTGGTGAGACAACGTCAGTAGTTC
>DOIV01000095.1:655-3581 GCA_003511845.1 Flavobacteriaceae bacterium
GTTCAGTGTTCCGTGTTCCGTGTTCCGTAACAAAAAAGGAAAACACACTGATTTAGTTGCTCTTTAGAAAACATACTTTTACATAAATAATACAGAATTACGATTAAAAATCAACTACTGCTGCTGCCAACTGAATACTGCTAACTAATTTTACTCCTCCTCTTCAAATTCTTCTGGTAAAATGGTAACAGGAATCTTAAAATATTTTTCCCCTTTCGGATATATAGCAACTGACAATTCACCTTCACCTTCAAGAATAGACGTAGACTCTTCCCAATCGTATTGATAAGCTTGTGGCCCATGTTTTCTATAAATAACAGCAAATAACAACCCTACAATAAAACCTGACAAGTGCCCTTCCCATGAAATTTCTTCTTTTATGGGTAATACATACCATATCATCCCTCCATAGAGAAAAATCACAATTAATGATACAGCTATCAATCGATAATATTTACGAATCAATCCACTAAACAGCACAAAACTAAACAGCAGGTAAACAATTCCACTTGCACCGATATGATAAGATTGCCTAGCAATCAACCATGTAATTACACCACTTAATAGTGTGCCATATATCAAAACCTTAAAAGCTATCTTTCTATAAAAATAAAATAAAGATGTCATTAAAATAAATAACGGAATAGAATTATTCGATAAATGCTTTATACCACCATGAATAAATGGTGAGAAGAAGATACCTCGTAAACCTTTAAAAGTTCTAGGATAGAGTCCGTATTTGGTTAAATAAAGATTATAATTTCCTTCTACCCAAAAAACAATCCATAACAATAGCACAAAATACAATGGAATGCCAATCATCATTGGCGAAAATTTAAATTGTTTATGTTCTTCTTGTAAATTCATTCCCTTCCAGCCTCCCTAAGGGAGTGATTTATTAATTTTAATTCTAGTGTCCGATAAAAGACGTAAGACCGTTTCACTATTAGACAAAAGACTTGATAGTAACTATCTTATTTACAGTATTTTATTTAAAAAATTGCTTTTAAATAAAAGCATAATAATAAAACAAAGCAAGGTGTCTGTTTTCAAAATTTTTTAAACTATGAATATATCTAGCTTTCTAGAGTTATTGTAAATTTTAATCGGACAACAATGATTTTAATTATTAAAACTATAACAAAAATACAACCAAATACACAAAATGTAGGTTTTAAGGTTAAAAATAGAATTCAATAATAATTAACTATATTTGTGTTAAGAACTTACCTATATGCAACCATTTAATAAATATATTGAAATAAATACGGCAAAAAGATTTGGCAAACCAATAATAAAAGGCACTCGAATTTCTGTCTATGATATTCTATCATGGCTATCAAGTGGAATGTCTAAAAAAGATATCATTGTTGATTTTCCTGAACTTACTGAAAATCAAATAAATGCTTGCTTATCATTTGCCGCTAAAAAAGAACAAAAACATTTATATGTTTCATGAATTTTTTATTTGATCAAAATATATCATTCAGATTAATTAGAAAAATAAATGATGTTTTTCCAAACTCAAAACATGTTAAAGAATTGGGTTTAGAAAATGCAACAGATATTGAAATTTTTGATTATGCAAAAAAAAACAATTATTCCGTTGTAACATTTGATTCAGACTTTTGTGATTTAAATACCATAAGAGGTTTTCCACCAAAAATTATTTGGATAAGAACAGGTAATATCACTACAAAAAATTTAGAAATAATTATTAGACTACATTTTAAAACTATTACTAATTTCCATAACGAAGATTTTGGTTGTTTAGAAATTATAGATGCGTTTTAAATTTTATAATTTAATTATGATTCCTCCATTAGCAGAACGTATCCGACCAAAAAACCTCGATGACTACATTAGTCAACAACATTTGGTTGGTCCTAACGGTGCTTTAACTGCTCATATCAAACGTGGTATTATACCATCTCTTATTTTGTGGGGACCTCCTGGCATTGGTAAAACTACCTTGGCAAATATTATTGCTAGTGAATCTAAACGTCCTTTTTACACCTTGAGTGCGATAAACTCAGGCGTAAAAGACATTAGAGAAGTTATTGATAAAGCAAAACAAAGTGGTGGATTGTTCACCACTAAAAATCCGATTTTATTTATTGATGAAATTCACAGGTTTAGCAAATCACAACAAGATTCATTATTAGGTGCTGTTGAAAAAGGATGGGTTACTTTAATTGGTGCAACTACTGAAAACCCAAGTTTTGAGGTAATCCCTGCCCTACTCTCTCGTTGTCAAGTCTATATTTTAAATTCTTTTGACAAGGATGATTTGATAGCTTTATTAAACAGAGCCATCCAAAAAGATGAAATTATCTCAAAAAAGAAAATCAAACTTAAAGAAACTGATGCTCTATTACAACTTTCGGGTGGCGATGCTAGAAAATTATTAAATATTTTTGAATTGATAGTCAATTCTGAGGATGATAAGGTGGTTATTACCAACGAAAAAGTTTTAGAAAAAGTTCAGGCAAACACCGTCAGGTACGACAAAACTGGCGAGCAACATTATGACATTGTATCTGCTTTTATCAAATCAATTAGAGGAAGCGACCCAAACGGAGCCGTTTATTGGTTAGCTAGAATGATTGAAGGTGGCGAAGATGTGAAATTTATAGCTAGACGAATGTTGATTTTGGCTTCTGAAGATATTGGTAATGCAAATCCGACTGCCTTAATCCTAGCAAATACTACTTTTCAATCGGTAGCAATGATTGGTTATCCTGAATCTAGAATTATACTCAGTCAGTGTGCTATATATTTGGCAAATTCACCTAAAAGTAATGCTTCATATATGGCTATTGGTCAGGCTCAACAATTGGTAAAACAAACTGGAGACTTATCAACACCACTACATTTACGTAACGCACCTACCAAATTGATGAAGGATTTAGATTATGAGATCGGA
>DOIV01000235.1:0-694 GCA_003511845.1 Flavobacteriaceae bacterium
TCTAGTAAACTTTATTATAAAGTTAGTACAGTTTGCTAGGTGATTTTTTGATAAAATTTTAATTATGAAAAAAAAAGGATTACTCTTAATACTCCTGTTGTGGTTTGCTTTAGCTTATTCTCAGTCTAAAGGTTCTGGTGTTCGTGCAACTTATATATATGAATGGCCAAACTTTTCTTACCAAAAGGAATACACTCTTTTAGTTTCTAATGGGATATCAAAATATATGAGACGACAAAATAAAGAAAAAATAGAAACTACACAAGGGTAC
Organism: Flavobacteriaceae bacterium; assembly: GCA_003511845.1. Lineage (GTDB taxonomy): Bacteria > Bacteroidota > Bacteroidia > Flavobacteriales > Flavobacteriaceae > Aureibaculum. The sequence continues at coordinate 272 of DOIV01000235.1, forward strand.
AAAATTTACTTTCAAAAAGATTACTATGATTGGTATTATGATTCAAAAAACAAAAAAATAATACAGCAAAAATATTTAGATGATGATAAAATAGGTATTGCAAAATGGAATGCAAATGATTTTAAATGGATTTTAAAAAATCAATTTGAAGAAATAAATGGTTACAAAGTTCAAAAAGCAATCTCTAAAGCATATATAGGCGGTGTTGCTGATCACCCTTACGGAGATGTAATAGCTTGGTTTGCCCCTGAAATTCCTCTAGATTCAGGTCCTGAAAGATATTATGGACTACCTGGTCTTATATTGAAAATTGAATTTACTGGACGCTCAGCAACTTGCACATTGAAAGAATTATTTTTTGATAAAATAGAAAAAATTGACATCCCTAATAAGGGTAAAGTAATTACAAAAAAAGAAGCATTA
>DOIV01000235.1:1096-4196 GCA_003511845.1 Flavobacteriaceae bacterium
AGGTAACCTTTTATGTGTTTAAAGCGTCTAATTAATATGAAGTGTTTTCAAAAAATTATTGTAATTATCTTATTATGCCCGCTAATAAAAATTCATGCACAAGAAATAACTATTGAAGGTGTTATAAAGGAGAAAAACACCAATATTGGTGTTGAGATGGTTTCTATAATCCTTACCAAATACCAAACAAATAAAATTATAGCTTATACAACCTCATCAACTAATGGGGTTTACAAGGTAGACGCAGAAATGTCAGAAGGTATTTACACTTTAAAAACTAGGCATTTAGGCTATAACTCAGTTGAAAAAGAAATTGTAATTACCGAAAAACAGAATCAAAAAATAACCATTGACTTAACACTTTCACCCAAATTAAATAGGTTAGATGAGGTAATTGTAAAAAGAGAAGCTCCAATAATAATTAAAAAAGACACTGTAATTTATAACATAAAACATTGGGCTAAAGAAACAGACCAAACACTTGAACAGGTTTTGGCAAAAATACAAGGGTTTAAAATACTGCCTAATGGTGAAATACAAGTCAACGGCAAACTCATAAAAAAAGTACTGATAGATGGTAAAGAAGTTTCTGGTGCTGGTGCATCTATACTTACCAAATCTTTAGACCCTAATGATATAAAAAATGTAGAAGTCCGTTTTGATGAAGAAAATAATAAAATTAAAGAGTCTTTATTAGATACTGAAGATTATGCTGTTTTAGATATCAAATTAAAAAAAGGGTTAAATAAATCATTTTTCGGTAAATTAAGACTTACCAACGGCTATCAAAACAAGTATAAAATAGGAGGTTACGCCAACCTTTTTTCATTAAATAAAAAGGCGAATTTTCATCTTTTTGGAGAACATGATGCCTTTGGAAGTCAGACAATATCACTTAAAAATATAAGAAATATTGGTAAAGAAGCATTTCTAAAAATATTTGAACTACCAGCAGATTTCCAATCTTTAACAGAAAAAGAGGAGTATCATTCTGAAATATATGGCTTTAATGATTATATTTTATCAGATAAAAACGTGATTGGGGTAACTTCAAAATTTGAGATATCTAAAAAGTGGAGTTTGTTTTTTGGAAGCTTCAACTCATTAGACAGAACCAATCAGGCTAAAATTTTTGAACAACAATTTATTACAAGTACTCAAACATTACAGGAAAATCAATCGTTTAGAAATATATCAAGTAAAAACAAACTGGAATTGAAATTTGACACAAAAGATACTAAAGCAAGATTTGACACAAATTTTATTTACGCTAATCATCATCAAGAAACGATAAATAATCTTAATAATACCGCATTAAATTATGATTTTGACGATAAAAATAAATCGTTAAGCTTTTACAATAATTTATTTTTTGAACATAAATTATCTAAAAAAATGGGTTTAGAACTTAAAGCTTCACATTCTCATATTGAATTAGAAAATATTGTAGATTTTAAACATAACGACCCTACTTACGTGTTGGTTGATGCCAACAACTCAATTGTAAATAATTTACTGCAAAGAATAAATTCTGAATCAAACCAAATCAATGCTCAAGCAAAGCTTCAATATTTAACAAAACTTGGCGTATTTGAAGTGGGTAATTTACTAGAAAATAGAGTTTTATTTTACAAGAGTTTAGGTGAAAATGGATTGAATAATGAGTTAATAGTCAACTTTACACAAAATAAGGAAAAGTATACTTTTAATAGAATTAAACCATTTATAAATCATATGATAGACTTTGGTGAGATTTCTTTAACTAATAAATTTGGATATTCATTTGTTAAATACCCTGACAAAAATAACAGAACAGTAAATAATAAACTTATAGATTATGATGTTAATTTAGATTATTCTCCTAGTAATTTTTTCAATATTAATACGAGTTACAGCACCCGTTTTTCTTCCTTTCCTTTAGTCAAAAGAACAAAGGCAAATACAGTTCTAGATTTTCAAACTATAGAAATAGAAGCGGGTAGCCTATTGCCTCAAAAAGAGTCTGTACTTAGCTTTGCAATATCTAATAATTTTAACGAAATAAAATTCAATGCTGATATTGCATTATTAGCAGGAAAAACACAATCTCAAAATAGGTATTTGTTTACGGAATCTCCTTTTATAACCATTCAAAGAGATCAATTAGGTAGTAATTATCAAGCGATTTCAATTATTTTAACTAAAAAATTCGAAAAACTACCTATCACATTAATTTTAGAACCTGAAGCTGTATTTAATGAAAATGAAAATATAGATAATAATGCGAACTCTTATTTTTCTAAAACGAAAAGATGGTTGCTCGGTTTAAAGTTAAATTCTAATTTTAAATCTAAGCCTTATAATTTCTATTTTTACCCTAAATACACAAAATTTAATTTTCAAAATACCTTGTCAAATGCCGTTGTTAATCAGGAGATGATTTCCTTATTATTTAATACAGAAATAAGGTTGATTGAAGAAAAATTATATCTTGATATTGGATTTAGACATGTTAATTTTTCTGGAAATGTAACCTCTAAATTTACAAATTTTAATGCAAAATTTTCTGGAAAAATAAAAAAAATAAATTGGTTTTTAATAGCATCAAATTTAACAAACGATAGAAAATTTATCCAACAACAAATTTATCCAACCTTTTTTGTTTCTCAGGTTCATCAAGTATTTGGAAGGTATATAAAGCTTGGAATTGAATATAAATTTAAATAAAAATCTTGAGTCTTGTATCTATCAGTCTTGAGTCTGTCTACACAATCTCCATCTTCTTCAACAAAAACGAGGCATTCATATTTTTGCAGACACCATCTTTTAGTTTATAGTCAAAATGAAGTTCATTATTGATAATCTCTGCATCAAAATAATAGTTTTCAATTTCTGAGAGTTCTTTTTCAATTTCGCAAAGGCTTAAATCGTGTGTGGCAATGATTCCCGTGGAGTTTGACGCTACTAATTTTTGGACAAACTTTTTAGAACCAATGGCTTTATCAGTACTGTTTGTGCCTTTTAAAATCTCGTCTAAAATGATAAAGTAACTTTCTGATTTTATTTCTTCAACAATAAATTTTAAGCGTTTTAACTCCGAAAAGAAATACGATTCATCATC
>DOIV01000099.1 GCA_003511845.1 Flavobacteriaceae bacterium
CATAATATTTCTGATGTTGAGCTGTGTGAAATTTGTGCGAATAAAAATAGAAATGCTGAATTACTTTGTGTGGTTGAAGATATACGTGATGTTATGGCTATTGAAAGTACGGCTCAGTTTAGAGGTTTGTATCATGTGTTGGGAGGTAAAATTTCACCGATTGAAGGGGTTGGTCCTCAAAACTTAACCATTGAAAGTTTGGTTGCTAAAGTGAAACAAGGTACAATTAAAGAAATTATTTTCGCTTTGAGTCCGACTATGGAAGGCGATACTACCAATTTTTACATCTACAAACAGATAGAAGATTTAGAGCTTAATATTTCTACCATTGCAAGAGGAATTGCCGTTGGCAACGAACTAGAATATGCAGATGAAATTACCTTAGGGAGAAGTATTTTGAATAGAATTCCGTTTGAGAATAGTTTGTGAAATTAAGATTTTTTATACTTTTAAGTCTTTTGTCTTGTGTCTAATAGCGAAGCGGTCTTTTATCTTTTTTATTAATAATCTAGCGTACTCAAATGTGTAATATTTTCAATGTTTGTTGGGTCTAGAGTATATTGATTTAAGCTATTCTTTCCAACAACTATCAGGTGGTCATTTTGAATAATGACATCAAATCCAGCAATGTCAATGCTCTTAGCAAAGGTCATTTTTTCAGGGTCAGACACATCAAATATTTTAACTTCATCATCACAAAGGATAAGATAGTCATTGTACAAACCTAACCCTTTTGGACTTGCCATATTACGTTGTTCTACAAGCACTGGGTTTTGAATATCAGTAACATTATATACTTCTAATAAATTAACGTTATTGCCACAGTTTGAGTTTGAATGTAAGGAGACATAAGCAAACTCACCATCGGTAACCACAGGGTCGCAAGAAGTGAAATGTTCAACTGACGACTCTTTTTTTGGTGCTTCAGGATTTTCTAGGCTGTAAATAAACATTCCGCTTTGAGAACCAACAAATAAAATATTATTGTAAGCAAATAAGGTTTCTATTCTAAAGCCTATAAAAACTTCGTTTAAAAAAACAGGATTATTTTTATCGCTAATAGAAAACACATTCAAACTATTTTCATCTACGGTGTATAAATAATCGTCTAGTATAGTAAATCTTGCTAAAGAACCGCCTTTTCCTGTTGACTGCTCTGAAGCTGAAGAATCTGAATCGCTGCTACATCCAATAAAAAAGATGCTAATTATTATAATTGATAAATATTTCATTTGTTTGTTATTTAGGAACCCAATTGATTAAAACTTTGCCTTGTGGTGTGTATGCATTAAATCCGTCAGGCGATAGCATTTCAGGAAAAATATTTTGCACACGTTTGGTAACCGTTAATGATTGTAAGTCTTGACTTAATTTTATGGCTATTAAATCTCGTGCTTGATTGATGTAAATCGCATCATTTTTTATTGCTAAGTCCGTAGCACCAGGTGTTTTTATAAACTTAATAGCTTTGGGGTTTGCAGGGTCTGAATTGTCGTAAACATGAAAACCCTTATTTTTTTCATTGATAAATAAATAGTTTTTGTAGACATATATTTTTCCTGCATTATCAATTGAGCCTGGTTTTTCAATGCTTACTGAAGCTTCAAAAGCATCCCTATCCATATAAACAGCTTTGTAATAAGAACCAGGATCTACATCATCACCTCTGTCAAAAGGAAAAATACATGATTGTAGAGAAAGTGCAACGAGAAGAATTACTATTTTTTTCATTGTAGAATTGGTTTGTTTTTTATGAGATGCAATAAAAATAAAAAGGTTGCTTTATTAATTGTTTTATTCCTGATTCCAATCCTTTTTTGCTCTAATTCTTTTGTATAATTTTATGCCGAGCATAAGTAATACAGAAACACCTAGAATACCTAATACTCCAAAAACCCATCCTAAAGAATTTTTTAATACTACTAAAAATACAATAGCAAATAAGATAAGAGTGGCAACTTCATTCCAAATCCGTAAGGCAAAAGAAGAATAGTTTAAATGTCCTTTTTCAATTTGATTGATCATGTGTTGACAACTAAAGTGATATAAATATAGAGCCAGAACAAAAGTTAGTTTAATATGCATCCAACTTGCTTTTAGCCATTCAGGTTGTAAAATTAATAGCCATGTAGCAAAAATAGCGGTGAGTATTGCAGAAGGCCAGGTGATGATGTACCATAACCTTTTGCTCATCAACTGATACTGCTTTTGTAATATTTTTTTTTCTAATTCAGGCTTTTCTTCAGCTTCTTTAAAATAAATAAATAATCTGATGATATAAAAAAGTCCAGCAAACCATGTGGTTATAAATATGATGTGGAGCGATTTTATATAAAGATAATCCATTTTAGAAAGTTACAGGTTCACCAATCCATTCATTCAGCCATTCAACCATCACAGTTACCCAATCGTCATTATCATTCAAACAGGGTATATAATTGTAATTTTTGCCTCCAGCTTTGATATAATCTTCTTTACCTCTCATGGCAATTTCTTCTAAAGTTTCTAAACAATCGGCTACAAAAGCGGGAGTAATTACAGCTAAATTTTTGACTCCACCTTTTGCCAAACGCTCAAATTCAAAATCGGTGTAAGGTTTTAACCAAGGGTCTTTTAACATTCTAGATTGAAAAGAAATACTATAAGTACCTTCTTTTAATTTTAATGTATTTACAATTTGCTTTGTAGTTTCAAAACATTGACTTCTATAACAAGTTTTTCTAGATTTCGGATTGTTTTCACAGCAATCTACATTTAGAACGATATCACCATGCGTATTTGTTTTGTCAGTTTTAAAAATATGTCGCTCAGGAATACCATGATAAGAAAATAAAATATGATCGTAATTAAAATCTGATAAATGCTTTTCAATATTATTACTCATCACTTTGATATAATCAGAATTGTCGTAAAAAGGAGGTAAAACATCCATTTTAATGGTAGGAAATGATTTTCTGTTGATTTCTTTTGCTTTTTCAACTACCGTTTCAAATGACGACATAGCATAATGAGGATAAAGAGGTACTAACAAAATCTCTTCAACATTTTGATTTACCAATTCTTGAATGGCATTTTGAATACTCATTGAACCATAACGCATCCCTAAAGCAACAGGAATATCTAATTGTTTGGCTACTTTTTTTGAAAATAATTCTGAAATCACCACTAAAGGAGAACCTTCTTTCGTCCAAATCTCTTTATAGGCTTCAGCAACTTTTTTTGGACGTGTATTTAAAATAATGCCTTTAATAAGTAGATACCGCTTCCAATAGGGTATGTCAATTACCCTTTCATCCATTAAGAACTCATCTAAATATTTTCTAACGTCTTTAGTTTTTGTACTATCTGGTGATCCGAGATTGACTAATAATATTCCTTTCTTCATTGAGTTGTAAATTGACGTCAAAAATACAATTATTATATCATTTGACTTTAGAATTTTGCTAACAAAAAAGGTTTTTTAAAATTTTACTTAAAAATTAGCGTTTACTCACTAACTAACCCATTTTACTCAATCGTATTTTTTCTATTTTAATTAAATAGATATATTTACATTTTGCTAAAAAAAATCAGTTCATGAAAAATATTTTTCTAATAACCTTGCTTTTATTAATCTATAATGTTGATGCTCAGCAGGAATATCAGAGCTTACTCTGGAAAATATCAGGTAATAACTTAACAAAAGATTCCTATTTGTATGGTACCATGCATGTGAGTAGTAAAGTTGCTTTCAGGTTAGATGATGTGTTTTATGAATCTTTGAATAAAAGTGAAATTATAGCTCTAGAATCGGATCCTTCAAAGTGGATGGAAAACAGTTACGACTTGTTAAATACAAGCATGTCATATTATTCTGGTGGCTCATATTATAATAAAGATTTTTATTCCAGTTTATTCAAACTTCCTTTTCCTGAGAAATTAACTATTAGAACTGCCATTCGATTGGACAACTCTCTAGTAAATGGTTATTTGTATAGAAAACAAAGAGGGTCAGATAATTTTGAAGAAGAAACCTATTTAGATATGTTTATTTACCAAGCTGGTAAAAAACACAATAAACGGGTTATTGGACTTGAAGATTTCAACGAGTCTAGGTCATTAGTTACTAAGGCGAGTTATAATATGATGAAAAAGCCGCAAGATAAGTGGTTAAGGAAATTATATGAAGAAAAACCAATGTATGCTTTTATTGAAGATGCTTATAGAAGCCGAAATTTAGACTTGTTAGATTCTATTGGTGTGGCAAGTAATACAGAACATTTTAGGCAATACATGCTTTATAAAAGGAATGAGAATATGGTAAATGTGTTAGACTCGGTAATGCAAAAACAGTCTGTTTTTTCAGGAGTTGGTGCAGCACATTTACCAGGAAAAAAAGGTGTTATTGAACTATTGAGAAACAAAGGATATATTGTTACTCCATTAACTTCTAAAAGAACACCTTATGGTAAAGCTCAGAAAAAAGAACTTGAAATAATTTTTACTGAGCCTTATTTAAAATTAGAGGCTACTCCTGATGATTTTCTATCTATAAAAAGCTTTGAAAAGTTAAGAGAATTGAATTTATTCAATCAAAAATATTATATAGCCACAGACATGGCTAATGGTGGTTATTTGGCAATTACGAGAATTAACACTTTTGATTATTTAAATGCAAAAAAGAAGATAGAATTAAAAGATATAGATAACCTTTTATATGAAGATGTTCCAGGTAAAATTATTGAGAAAAAAGTATTAACAAATCCTTATCCTGGTATTGGTATAATAAACAAAACTAAAAAAGGAGATTTTCAAAAATACCATATTTACAAAACACCACTTGAAATTGTTATCATAAAATTAGGTGGTAAAAAAGAATACGCTATAAATCATGCTGATGAAATTTTTAATTCTATAGTCTTTAAAACCAAAGCTACCACTTTGGTTGATTTTACCCCAAATTTCGGCAAGTATTCTGTTAAATTACCAGAAAATTATATTGCTGAAGGTTTTGGTGTGGCTGGTAAAAACACCATTCAAGCTTATGATGATAATGGATTTTATTTTTTAGAAGAAGTGCCAATTCATGAAGTTACATTTATTGAAGAAGATAAGTTTGAGGCAGTCTATATTCACAAAGCGTTTTATGATGATCTCAAATTAGAAAAAGAGAAAGGAAAGTTGATGAAGTCTAACTACTCAACATATCAGTCATTAGCTATACTTGATACTTTAACAGATAAAAAGGTGATGTTAAGGAGCATTGTAAAAGATGAAATTTATTATTTAATGGGGTATGTCGGTAAGGACACTGTTGCTGCCACTTCATATTTTGATTCCTTCAAGTTTAAAAATATTCTTTACAAAAAAGAATTCAAACAAGTTAAAGATACTGCCTTACATTTCTCTGTTTTGACGAATGTTAAACAGCCTTTTCCAACAAATTTATACCGTAGCGGTGTCGCTAAAAAGCCCTATGAGCATTTGACGAAACACACACGATATAATTCTAAAACCAATGAAAGTATATTTGTTACTAGAAATAAATACCATGACTTTAAAATGGTTGAAAATATTGATAGTTTGTGGAGTCAAATAGATAAAAAATATGACTATCAGTTTGCATTATCTCATAAAGAGAAGTCTAAAAAAGATGACGTATATACCTATTCTTTTTTCTTAAAAGACAGTTTAAGTTCAAAACAGATAAGAGTTAAGAATGTGCTAAAAAAAGGGGTGTTGTTTGAGTTGAGAACTTTAGAAGACAGTATTAGTACCACCTCAAAATTTGTTGAGAATTTTTACAACACATTTACACCTTTAGATACTTTATTAGGTAGAGATGTTTTTGAGAACAAAGTAACCGATTATTTTAAAGCTTTAAAGAGTAAAGATAGTATTGCAGATAATGCAGAGTATTTGATAAAATATGAGGAAGCAGATGTTGATACAATGATTGCTTTATTAAATAATTTTGAGTTTCCTAAGGATAAGAAAAGTGCAAAAGAAGCACTCATATATGAGTTTTCAGATTTAAAAAGTGAAAAAACAGCGTCTTTTCTTAAAAGGATGTATCAAAAATCATATAGTGATCCAAAAACACAAATTAACATTTTAGAGACATTGATTGCTAAAAGAGATATTGAATCGTATAAATTAATTTTGTCTTTACTTGAAGAAGATTTTCCTATCGGTTCTTATAGTATGAATAATATTTTTCTCTTGTCTAAAGAAAAGGACTCCCTTCAGTTAAAAAGGAAGTTATTTCCTGAATTATTGAAATATTCATCTATTCAAGAATATAAACAGCCAGTTTACGGTCTTTTAGCCCAGTTAAAAGACAGCAGTATAATTAAGCCTAGAGTTTATAAAAAATTTAAAGATCAAATTTTTAATGACGCCAAAATTGAATTGAAAAGAAGTTTAATGAAAGACCATCAGTCTTATGGAAATAATACGCTATTGAGTAATTATGTGAATCTATTATATCCGTTTAGAGAAGATAAAAATATTGCTCGTTTTTATATAAAACTATTAGAGAGTAATAATATTGAAGCTCTAAGTGATTATTATGTATTGTTGAAAACAAAAGGAGAAACAATACCTAAAAAGTTAGAAAATAAGACGTTGAATGATATTGAGAATTTAAGCGTATTAATTCATAAACTAAAAAAGAAAAACCTATTACCACAGGTTTTTAAAACAGAAAAATTTCAATTAAAATATGCTCAATCAGAATTGTTTTCATCTGTATATGGTGATTATGATGAGGATAAAATTTCTTTTCTAAAGAAAGAAGAATTAATCCTGAATAATAAATCTTTAGATGTTTACTTTTTTAAAGTAAAAGATAATGACGGTTATTCAAATTCTAAAGCAGAATGGTTGTATTATATAGCTTTTAAGAAAGATAAAAAGATAATAAGTGTAGAACCTTATTTTACATTTGACACTAAAAATAGTTCCTTGAAAGGAACTAAAAGCGAAGATGAATTGATAAAAGAAGCCTTAGATAAAATAAGGTATAAAGATAGAAAACGACTTCAAGGTGCTTCTAATAATTATAATTACTAAAATTCAGGTCGAACTCAGGTTATTAAGCTGATTTGTAATTTCATAAAGAGCTATAGCCAGACTGTGAATTACATTCATTGATGAATTTTGACCATACATAGGTATTTCAATACTTTGGTCTAATAAGTTTACATCAGAAATCCCGTTTCTTTCACTGCCTAATATCAGTACTATTTTACGATGTGAAGTGAAATTAAAGTTTTTAATAGGTTTACTGGTATCCGTAATTTCTAATCCAACTATTATGTTTCCTTCACTTTTCAATTGTTTAACCAATTGATTGAAATCTGAGTAGCGATCAGCTGCAACTTGATTGATGGTGTTTCTTGCTGTTCTTTGTATTTTTTTATTTTCTAAGGGTGCTGAATTTTCATGAAGGTAAATTTTTTCTACCCCAAAGCTTTCAGCAATACGGAAGCACATTCCAATATTTTCTGGTGTTCTTATTTTATCACAAACCAATGTAATCGGAAATTTTTTCTGTCTGTTTTGTATTTTATTATGGGTTAGCTGTTTCATTTAATTGTGTAATGCCGTAATGTATTTTTTTGGTGTAGTGCCGTATTTTTTCTTAAAAGCAGCTATAAAATGACTAGAAGTACTGTAACCTACTTTTAGACCAACTTCTGTAACGTTATATTCTTTAGTCTCTAACAATTTTCTAGAGACTTCCATTTTGTAATCAAATAAAAAACTATATACCGAATCGCCATAAATTTGCTTGAAACCTTCTTTTAGCTTTTTTAAATTAAGACCAACTTCATTGGCCAATTCTTGTAAGCTTGGCGGTTCTGTTATGTTTGAAATAATAATGTCTTTTGCCTTTCTTATTTTTAATACATTTTGTTCGTCCACTAAAAACGGACATTGCTCAATGTCAGTATCTTCACTTTTATTAAAATAAAGGCTTAATAGTTCGTAAAATTTTGCTTTTAAGTACAGTTTTTCAACGGATGAATGTAGGTTGTAATTCATCATCTGATTTAAAATCACAATTTTTGATGGGGAAATAGGGTTGGTGTCATAATATTTTTTATCCTTATTTTCATCGTTTAGAAAATGAATATAATTAGATTCATCAGAAAATAAAGAATGGAATTTTTTTATAGAAATCACTAAAGATATCACCCAAGATGTTTCTTGTAATTCTAGATGTAATGGCAAATCAATCTGTGGATTGTACAGTAATAATGAGTTTTCTTTATGAACATCAAAAGCATAACTACCATTGTTGAAATAAAATTTTGAAGCACCTTTTAGACAATAGTGAAATTGAATATAACTACTGTCAATTTGATGCTTAATTGTTTGAATTTTAGTACTGTTATTTTGAAATTTTAAAATATAAATACCCGTTTCAATTTCTTTTTTTGTAACCGAACTTTCAGCGTTATTTTTCAGGTTGTTCTCTAGCATGATTAAAAATTTATTATTTAGAATTATTATAAATTAATAATGATAAATAATGTGATTGTTAGCAAATATAAGCCTTTATAAGCCTTTGTGCAATAAAAAACAGGTAATAATCCTTTAACGATATAAATAACCCTTTTAGCGTTGTTTTTATACAATCAGTAATGATATTTTTGCTTAGATTCTATTTTTATGAGTAAAAAACAAGTTAACATACATCATTCTTTTTATTGTATAGGCTTAAGTTACGAAAAAGCCAATGCCGAAATTAGAGGTAGATTTAGTTTAGATCAAGGCTCTAAAGAGAAGTTATTGAAAGAAGCTAAGGCAAATGTTATTGATGGAGCTTTAGCTATTTCGACTTGTAATAGAACCGAAATTTACGGTTTTGCAGAGCATCCATTTCAATTGATAAAGTTATTGTGTAAATATTCAAAAGGTACCGTTGAAGAATTTGAAGAATTTGCTGATATTTATAAGAATAACGATGCGGTAAACCATATGTTTCGTGTTGGTACAGGCTTAGAAAGTCAAATTTTAGGTGATTTTGAAATTATTGGTCAATTAAAGAAAAGTGCTGCTCTATCAGAAAAGTATCATTTATTAAACACCTATTTAGGTAGGTTGGTTGATAATGTAATTAGAGCCAGTAAATTGGTAAAAACAGAAACAGAAATTAGTTCAGGAGCTACATCAGTCTCTTTTGCCTCTGTACAATACATGTTAAATAATGTCAAAAATATTTCTGATAAGAATATTTTGTTATTTGGTACAGGTAAAATAGGTAGAAATACTTGTGATAATTTAGTGAAGCATACACAGAATAAGCAAATTACCCTTATAAATAGAACAAAAGATAAAGCAGAGAAGATTGCTGGTAAGTTTGATCTTACCGTAGCAGATTATAATAATTTACAAAATGAAATCAGTAAAACTAATGTGTTAATTGTTGCTACAGGAGCACAATTACCAACCATTACAAAAGAAATTATTGCTGCAAAACAAGAATTGTTAATTTTAGACCTGTCTATTCCTATAAATGTTTCAGTCGATGTTATGGAATTAGAAAATGTCAACTTGGTTCATTTAGATGATCTTTCAAAAATTACTGATAATACACTTAAAAAAAGGCAAGAGCAAATTCCACTAGTAGAAGCTATTATTGAACGTGAAATGAGAAAATTCATTGTTTGGTTAGAAACACGTAAATTTGCTCCTACAATAAAAGCTTTAAAACAAAGGTTAAAAGAAATACAATCAGAAGAAATTGATTATCAGCGTAAAAACAGAACTGATTTTAATGAAGAGCAAGCCTTGTTGCTGTCTGAAAGAATAGTTCAGAAAATCACCAAACAATTTGCCAATCATTTAAAAGATAATTCAACTTCTTCAGAAGAAAGTATGGCGTTTATTTCTAAAGTTTTTCAGTTAGAAAATTAAAGAATGGATAAAACGATTAGAATTGGTACTCGCGATAGTGAGTTGGCAATGTGGCAAGCTAAAACCGTACAAGAACAACTTGAGTATTTAGGTTATAAAACCGAGTTAGTACCCATAAAAGCTACAGGAGACTTAGTATTGAATAAACCCATTTATGAACTAGGTATTACAGGTGTCTTTACTAGAAATTTAGATATTTCTATGTTGAATAACGATATTGATATAGCCGTACACTCCTTAAAAGACGTGCCAACAGCATTACCAGAAGGTATTGTTCAAGCAGCAGTTTTAAAAAGAGGGCCTTCAGAAGATGTCTTGGTTTTTAAAGGGAATGAAGAGTTTCTTGCCCAAAAAGACGCTATAATTGCAACAGGTAGTTTGCGTAGAAAAGCCCAATGGTTACATCGTTATCCGTCACATAAAATAGAAGGTTTACGAGGTAATGTAAATACGAGACTCCAAAAATTAAAAGATAATGAACAGTTGAATGGAGCTATTTTCGCTGCTGCAGGATTGAAGCGTATTGGTGTTAAACCAGAAAACATGGTTAACTTAAGTTGGATGGTTTCTGCACCAGGACAAGGAGCAATTATGATTGCAGCTCTTGAAGAGGATGAATATTGTAAAGAGGCTTGTGCAAAATTAAATCATGAAGAAACTGAAATTTGTACTAATGTAGAACGTAAATTTTTAAGACTGTTAGAAGGAGGCTGTTCTTCTCCTATAGGTGCATTGGCTTATATCAATGAAAAAGAAGATGAAATTACTTTTAAAGGTATTATTTTAAGTGAAGATGGTTCTCGAAAAAAAGAAGTCAATAAAACAGTAAAGACTAGAAAACATATCTATTTAGCACAAGATACAGCTGATATTATTATAGATAGAGGAGGTAAAAAATTAATATCTAAGTACGGAGCTTTTGAAAAGAAATATAAAATATGCTCTACTAAGAAGTTTACAGATAGTCAATCTAAATTAGTCCATGAAGATATAGCTGTTGAAGATAGCGATTTTATAAAAATTAGATCGAGTAGAATTCCTTTACCTGTATTGAAAAATGAAATAGAAAACGTAATCATTACCAGTAAAAATGCAATTGAATCATTAGAAACCAATTTTTCATTAGCTGAGTTGCAATTTAAAAACATCTATTGCGTAGGTAGAAGAACCAAAGCTTTAATTGAAAAGAAAATAGGTAACGTAAAATTTGTAGCTAGAAACGCAAAATTATTGGCTAAACATTTATCAGAAGAAATTAAAGGACAAGAAGTTACTTATTTTACAAGTAGTTTGCGTTTAGATGATTTGCCAACTATTTTAGAGCAAAATGAAGTTGTAGTAAATGAAGTTGAAGCGTATAAAACAATGTTTAGTCCAAAAGTAATCGATGATAATACTGATGGCGTATTATTTTATAGTCCATCGACAGTAGAAAGTTATATACTAGAAAACAAAGCAATAGGTATTGCTTTTTGTATTGGTGAAACTACAGCAGCTAAGGCTAAAAAACATTTTACAGAAGTAAAAGTAGCCAAAGTGCCTACCGTAGAAAGTGTTATTGAATTGGCAAATTTATACTTTGTGAAAAAATAATATTTCAGTGTAGGAGAATTCATGGGTTTTTCACCCCGAAGCTTTGAGACTGTGGAGTTAGTATGTTAAATCTAATAATTGTCCCCTTGAGGGGACTTTAGGGGTGTAAATTCAATTAGAAGAATACTTAATTATGTTCAGAACAAGAAGACTTAGAAAATCAGAAAATATCAGACG
>DOIV01000098.1 GCA_003511845.1 Flavobacteriaceae bacterium
TCAACCATTTGATAACGCATACTCCAATCTTGTGCCATACGCACCATAGCATCGTAAACAGAAGTATCACCATGAGGATGGTACTTTCCTAATACTTCACCTACTATTCTAGCTGATTTTTTATGAGCTCCTGTAGCTTTAATTCCTAATTCATGCATACCGAACAACACTCGTCTATGTACCGGTTTTAACCCGTCACGCACATCCGGTAAAGCTCTTGAAACAATTACTGACATTGAATAATCAATGTAACATGATTTCATTTCATCTTCAATATTAATTGGAATTAACTTTTCACCTTCTGCCATATATATTTTTAATTTTTAGTTTAAAATTTAAGATAGCAATATACAACAAATCTGTTTTTTTGATGTTATAACTAAAAGTATTTATTATCATTATTTATTAACAATAATCACTAGTAAACATGCTGTTTTTCACAACTTTACATTCAAAATTATATTTCGGTATAATTTTTGACATATTATATTGAAAAAATCTAGTAATTTTACTTTATAAATTTATACAAATGGATGATAACTTTTCACCTAAAGTTAAAGATGTAATTGCTTATAGTAAGGAAGAAGCTTTACGATTAGGACATGATTTTATTGGTACAGAACATTTAATGTTAGGCTTATTGCGTAAAGCAAACGGTGATGCTATTGATATTTTAAATGCTTTAGACATTGACTTAGCTATACTTCGAAAAAAAATAGAGGGCTTAAGTCCAGCAAATTCTAATATGACTGGTAATGATAAAAAAAGCTTACACTTAACTAAACAAGCTGAAAAAGCATTGAAAACTACTTTTTTAGAAGCTAAACTATTTAAAAGTAAAGCGGTAAGTACTGCACATTTATTGCTTTGTATCCTGCGAAATGAAAATGACCCTACTACAAAATTATTGAATAAATTTGACATTGATTATAACGAAGTAAAATCAATCTTTAGTCAACTTTTTCTAGGTGATGATATTACTGAAAGCCCTAAAGCGAGTAGCACTAGTGATGATGATTTTGAAGAACCTAAACAAAACCCTTTTGGAGGCGGTGCAAAACCAGGCAAGACAAATACGAAGTCTAAAACACCTGTATTAGATAATTTCGGTAGAGATTTAACACAAATGGCTGTAGATGGTAAGCTTGACCCAGTGGTTGGTCGTAAAAAAGAAATTGAACGTATTTCACAAATATTAAGTAGACGTAAAAAGAACAACCCTATATTAATAGGTGAACCTGGCGTAGGTAAATCTGCTATTGCTGAAGGCTTAGCCTTACGAATTATACAACGTAAAGTCTCTCGTATTTTATTTGACAAACGTATTGTTTCTTTAGATTTAGCAAGCTTAGTAGCTGGCACAAAATATAGAGGACAATTTGAAGAACGGATGAAAGCTCTAATGAATGAATTAGAGAAGAATGATGACATTATTTTATTTATTGACGAAATACACACTATTGTTGGAGCTGGTGGAGCTACAGGCTCTTTAGACGCCTCTAACATGTTCAAACCTGCTCTTGCCAGAGGAGATATACAATGTATTGGAGCAACAACTTTAGATGAATTTAGACAGAATATTGAAAAAGATGGAGCTTTAGAGCGTCGTTTTCAAAAAGTAATAGTTGAGCCTACATCCGTTGAAGAAACCATTGAAATATTAAACAATATAAAAGATAAATACGAAGATCATCACAATGTGGTTTATACTGACAAAGCTATTGAAGCTTGCGTGAAATTGACCAATAGATATATGACTGATAGGTTCTTACCAGACAAAGCTATTGATGCTTTAGATGAATCTGGCTCAAGAATACACATTACCAACATTGTTGTACCAGAACAAATCATTGAATTAGAAAAACAACTAGAGGACGTTAAGTTACTTAAAAACAATGTTGTAAAAAGTCAAAAGTATGAAGAGGCTGCTCGTTTACGTGATGATGAAAAACGTATAGAAAAAGAATTGGAAGCAGCTCAACAAATATGGGAAGAGCAATCAAAATTAAATAAAGAAACAGTAACAGAAGAGAATGTTGCTGAAGTTGTTTCTATGATGACTGACATACCAGTAACTAGAGTTGCTGAAGCTGAAAGTAGTCGTCTATCTGAATTGCCAAATGCTATTAAAGGTAAGGTTATAGGCCAAGATGAAGCTGTAGCTAAAGTAGTAAAAGCTATACAAAGAAACAGAGTAGGTCTAAAAGACCCTAACAAGCCTATTGGTTCATTCATTTTTTTAGGACAAACAGGGGTTGGAAAAACACAATTAGCTAAAGTATTGGCTAAAGAATTATTCGATTCATCTGATGCCTTAATACGCATTGACATGAGTGAGTATATGGAAAAATTTGCCATTTCTCGTTTAATTGGAGCACCTCCAGGTTACGTTGGTTATGAAGAAGGAGGGCAATTGACCGAAAAAGTGAGACGCAAACCTTATGCTATTGTTTTATTAGATGAAATAGAAAAAGCACACCCTGATGTGTTCAATATGCTCTTGCAAATTCTAGACGATGGTTATATAACAGATAGTTTAGATCGGAAAATTGATTTTAGACATACTATTATTATCATGACTTCTAATATAGGCTCTCGACAATTGAAAGACTTTGGTGCTGGAGTTGGTTTTGGTACTGCATCTAAAAAAGAACAAGCAGATGCCAATGCAAAAAGCGTGATTGAAAATGCTTTGAAGAAAAGCTTTGCTCCAGAGTTCTTAAATAGAATTGATGATGTCATTGTTTTCAATGCTTTAGAAAAAGAAGACATCCATTCTATTATTGATATTGAATTGGAGAAATTATTAGATCGTATTGATGGTTTAGGTTATACGCTTAGTTTAAGTAAAAAAGCCAAAGATTATATTGCTGATAAAGGTTTTGACAGGCAATATGGTGCAAGACCATTAAAACGAGCCATTCAAAAATATATTGAAGATGCTTTAGCTGAAAAAATTGTCAATTCTAAATTGAAAGAAAATGATGACATTTTCATGGATTTAGATGAAGATAAAAACGAATTGACTATTAGTATTAAAAAAGGCAAAAAGCCAGTTAAAGAAACAGAGAATGAAGAAAATGAATAACCTTTAACGCTAAAAAAAATAAACCCTCTTAATAGAGGGTTTTTTATTTATAACCTACACTGTAAAGACAATCCAGGTTGATATATCGTAGTTGCTGAATTTATATTACTATGTAGCTGCAAACCTAATGAGAATGTTTTACCTGTTTTAAATTTGATTCTACTTTGCAAAGGAAAACCCATAGTATCTTTTTTATATTCTTTTGTTGAAGACCCTTGATTATAATTAAATTTAAAATAACCCAGACCAGCAAATAGGTCAATAGCTAGCCAATTTTTTATTGGAATTTCTTTTCCATAAAGCAAATTGTATTCTACAAAAGAATCAGCAGAAGTCCCTCCTCCAAAATTAATAGTATATTCATTTCCAAAACCTACATAAAATTTAAAAAGGTGTGTGCCTTTATAAAAACTTACATCAGTATTTCCAGCTAAACCTCCATCTCTTTCAGCTAAATATACACTTAAAGGTGATATTTAAATACTATGTAGTTTAATTTTTTGTTTTTCTTCTTGTGCATTTAGCGAAATGCACAATATCATCATTAAAAAAAAACAATCTTTTTATATTAATTTCCATTAGTGTCCGATTAAAATTCACATTAACTCTAGAAAAGCTACATATAGTCATGGTTTAAAAGATTTTAAAAACAGACACCTTGCTTTTTTTGTTTTATTATTTTTTTGTTTTTGTTTAAAATACTGTAAATTAAATAATTAACATCAGTCCATTTGTCTTGTGTCTAATAGTGAAACGGTCTTACGTCTTTTATCGGAGGTTGGCAATACAATAATTTTAGCACCTTTTTCATAAGCTATTCTTGCAGATTCTGCTGACAAACAATCAGAATCAATATTGTCTGTCGCATAAGGTAAATGATAATTATGTGCTTCTGTAGCCCCCCAAGGAAGAATAGCTAAACCTATAGTTCTTTCTTTTAAATCCTTCCAATTTGTTTCGGCTAATAGGTATGGTCTAATCATTTCTTTTGAAGTTTAACTCAAAAATAAAGAAATATTTAACATGATAATTCAAAGATTACATCTATTTTTGTTCAACATAAAACTTAAATAAATGAAAAAAGTA
>DOIV01000150.1:0-1697 GCA_003511845.1 Flavobacteriaceae bacterium
ATTCGTAATAAATTTGCCCGTATCCGTTTTGAAACGAATGAGTTTATAGAGCAAAATGAGGAGTTAAATGTGCAAAATGAACTGTTAAGTGATCGAAATAAAATAATATTATTAATTTCTGGGGTATTAGGTTTTTTATCAATATTACTGTATATCTTTATAAGACAAAGGTTGAAAACTGCAAAATTAGAACAAGAACAAGAACAGCAAATTGCCAATCAAGAAATTTATAACCTGATGCTAAGCCAGCAAAATGAAGTTGATGAAGGTAGAAGGAAAGAAAAGAAGAGAATTTCACAAGAGTTGCATGATGGGGTTTTGGGTAGGCTTTTAGGTGCTAGGTTGGTGTTAGAAACGTATAATGATAAAACTGATGAAGCTGCAATTTTAAAAAGAGAAAAATACCTAGATGAGTTGCAGGGTATAGAAGAAGACATAAGAGATGTATCTCATAAATTGCATGAAAAAGCCTTAGATGCTGATATTGGTTATGTACAATTGATAGAAAACTTATTAGAAAAGCAATGTGCAGTTTCTGGTTTTACTTATGAATTTAAAAGTGATAAAAACATCAGCTGGATCAATATAAAAGGAGATTTAAAAATGAATTTATACCGTATCATTCAAGAGTCTATACAGAACATTAATAAATATTCAAAAGCCAAACATGTAAAAGTATTGTTTAGAAGTGAAGAAAATGTATTATATTTAACCGTTAGAGATAATGGAGTGGGTTTTAATACAAATGCGAAATCTAAAGGTATAGGCTTAAAAAATATAAACTCAAGAGTTAAAGATTTGAACGGAAAAGTGACTATTGAATCTAAACATAATAAAGGCACTGTACTATTTGTTGAAATACCGTATTAAAAAATAGACTAATTTAAAACAACCTAATTGCTTACTTTTTTGAAATGAAAGAATTGATTCATGTATTAATTATTGATGACCACCCTGCAATTGTAGAGGCATTATTGGTCATGTTTACCGTAAAAGGTTTAGAGCATTATGAATTTACAATTGATGTTGCTGTTGATTGTGAAAGTGGTGTAAAAAAGATAGACGAATCGTTAAAAATAAAAACTTACGATATCATTTTTTTTGATGTAAGTATGCCGCCAACCCTAGATGGTCAAATTGTTTCAGGTGAAGATTTAGCTATTTATGCTAAAAAAGTATCACCTACTTCAAAGATTATAATTTATACGATGTTTAATCAAAGTTCTCGGATTCATAATATTTTAAAAAATGCCAATCCAGATGGGTTTATCTCAAAGAGTGACTTAAGATCTAGAGATTTTGCTAATGTTGTTGTTACTATTTTAAAAGATCCACCTTATTATAGTACTACCATCAAAAAATATTTTAGAAATCAATCTATAAGGGTTGAAGACCCGATATTAGATGAAGTGAATAGAAAAATTATATTTCACCTTTCTGTAGGTGTAAAAACCAAAGACTTATCTGATTATGTGAATTTATCTTTAAGTTCTATAAATAAAAGAAAATTACAAATTAAAAACATTTTAAATATTGAAAAATCTAGCGATCATGAAATGATAGAAGAGGCTAGAAAAAGAGGGCTTATTTAATTACATTATTGCCCGATTAAAATTTATAATAACCCTAGAAAGCTACATGTAGTCTTGGTTTAAAAGATTTTAAAAAACAGACACCTTGCTTTTTTTTGTTTTATT
>DOIV01000150.1:2025-5606 GCA_003511845.1 Flavobacteriaceae bacterium
TTTTATTTAAAAGTAAATTTTTTAAAATAATGTAAAACAAATAGTTAACACCAAGTCTTATGTCTTGTGTCTAATAGTGAAACGGTCTTACGTCTTTTATCTGACACTATTGATTTAATTAATATTCTTTGGAATAAATTTTTAGAACCCACCTTAAAGAAGTTCCATAAGTAAAACGTATTTTTGAAAAACTTTTTATTGTTAAATTAAAGATTGTTTACATGCGTACTAAATCTACAAAGAAAAATAAAATTAATGTTGTTACTTTAGGATGTTCTAAGAATATTTATGATTCTGAAGTATTGATGGGGCAATTAAAAGCTAATGGAAAAGAAGTTGTTCATGAAGATGAAAATGATTAAGGTAATATAGTAGTTATCAATACCTGTGGTTTTATTGGTAAAGCTAAAGAAGAGTCTATCAATACTATTTTACATTATGCTCATAAAAAAGAAAGAGGTGAAGTTGACAAAGTATTTGTTACGGGTTGTTTAAGCGAACGCTATAAGCCAGATTTAGAAAAAGAAATTCCAGATGTTGATGCTTATTTTGGCACACATGATTTACCGAATTTGTTAAAAGTATTAGAGGCAGACTATAAGCATGAACTTATCGGTGAGCGTTTGACTACAACACCAAAGATTAGATATTTATAAAAAAAAGAGCTTTGGCTGACTTGTTAACAGTATTGACTAAAGTAGAAGGTGTAGAATGGATTCGTTTGCATTATGCTTTTCCTTCAGGTTTTCCTTTAGATGTGTTAGAGGTAATGAGAAATGAACCTAAGGTTTGTAATTATTTAGACATTCCGCTACAGCATATCAATACAAAGATTTTAAAATCTATGCGGCGTGGCACAACACATGATAAAACAGTGAAGCTTTTAAAAGAATTTAAAGCAGCTGTGCCAAATATGGCTGTTAGAACTACATTAATTGTGGGTATCCAGGTAAAACCGAAGCTATTTTTGAAGAACTAAAACAATGGATAATTGACACTCGTTTTGATAGGTTAGGGGCTTTTGTATATTCTCATGAAGAAAACACAACAGCTTATCAGTTGGTTGATGGTGTGCCAGAAGATGTAAAAGAACAGCGTGTTTCTGAAATTATGGAAATTCAAAGTCAGATTTCATTTGAACTCAATCAAGAAAAAGTAGGCAAAACGTTTAAATGTATATTTGATAGAAAAGAAGGGAACTACTTTTTTGGAAGAACAGAATTTGATTCGCCAGATGTTGATAATGATGTAATTATTGATGCGATTAAGCATTATGTGCAATTAGGACAGTTTGTGAATGTAAAAATAAATTCAGCAGGCGATTTTGATTTAAATGGAGAGCCTGTATAATTGTTATTCCTGCGTAGGCAGGAATCCAGTAACGTATTAAGACCGTTGCAAAACCTTTTTTAGTAAAAAAGTACGACACTCAAAAAATTTTTAAC
Organism: Flavobacteriaceae bacterium; assembly: GCA_003511845.1. GTDB lineage: Bacteria > Bacteroidota > Bacteroidia > Flavobacteriales > Flavobacteriaceae > Aureibaculum. The sequence goes on from DOIV01000150.1 coordinate 3,471, forward strand.
CCGCAGTAAACTATTGTTTATGAGGACTTAAAAATTTTGAGAAGGAAGTAATTTGAAGCTAAAAAGGTTTATTTGTTGTGTTTTATCTAATTTTGCAACGGTCTTGTATTATTTAATCATTTTGGTAGCTTGTAATTATCCTAAAAACAAACGTCTATTATAGAGCGATAAGGGCTTAGGTATTATGGTTTAGTAAAAATCAACAAGAATTGATAAGCTTATGAAAATTTGTGTAGCACAAACAAAACCCATCAAAGGAAATATTCAAAAGAATATTGAAAATCATATTAGATTGATAAAATTAGCTGTTTCTGAAGAAGCAGATGTGATTATTTTTTCTGAATTGTCATTGACAGGATATGAACCTGAGTTAGCACAAAAACTAGCCGTAAATAAAGAGGATACTCGATTTGATGATTTTCAAAAAATAAGTAGTGTTGATCAAATCATAATTGGAGTTGGTTTACCTATAAAAAAGGGTACAGGAGTGTGTATTGGTATGCTTATTTTTCATCCTGATAAAGAAAGGCAAGTTTATTTTAAGCAGTATTTACATGCTGGTGAAGACGAGTTTTTTAGTAGTGGAAATAATTTGATTAACCTCATTTATGGTGAGTCAATTGCTCCTGCAATTTGTTATGAACTATCAGTACCTATGCATTCTGAAAGAGCTTTTAAAAGAGGAGCAGCGTTTTATATGGCAAGTGTGGTTGAGTCTGTTGAAGGTGTAGATAAGTCTATTGAGAAATTGGCTGAGATTGCTAAAAAATATTCAATGACCGTTTTTATGTCAAACTGTATTAGCAAAACGGGTATTTATAATGCTGCAGGAAAAACATCCATTTGGAATAAAAAAGGAGAGCTTTTGAAACAATTAAATCATAATAAAGAAGGGGTATTAATACTTGATACAGCTTCTGATAAGACACTATCAAAATATTTATAATATGTCATCATGTAATACCAATAAAAAAAAATCAACTTCATGTAGTGTAACAGATGAAGGTTGTAAAACGAGCACTTCTACAGCCTATTTAGGCGAATATTGGTGTGCTATGTATACTGATGTTGATATTACCAAATTGGGTTGGTACGAAGAAGAGTCGTCACCAAGCTTAGAATTAATTAAGAAAACAAAATTACCCAAAGAAGCTATACAGTTTCACGTAGGGGCAGGTTCTACAACCCTGATTGATAGCTTAGTTGATGAAGGTTATGCCAATTTAATAGTGAATGACATTAGTAGCTGTGCCTTAAATAAAATCAAGAGTAGAATAGGAGAGAGGCAAGATAAAGTACAATGGGTTGTTGACGATTTGGTAAACCCAACAGTATTAGAGAATTTACCCAAAGTTGATTTGTGGAATGATAGAGCGGTACTTCACTTTTTTACTAAAGAAAAAGATCAAGACGCATATTTTAAGTTGCTAAATGAGAAAGTTAAGGAAAAAGGATTTGTTATTTTATCTGTTTTTAACCTTGATGGAGCTACAAAATGCAGTGGGTTAGATGTTAAACGATACAATGCAACCATGCTTCAAGAAAAACTAGGTAAAGCATATCAAATGCTAGAAAGTTTCAATCATAGCTATACGATGCCTAACGGAGAAGATAGGCCTTATGTGTATGCCTTGTTTCAAAGAATAGCTTAGCGAAATAGAATTCAAATATAAAAGCCTAAATTTGTTGACTGACGATTAAGATACATGCAAACAATCCCATTTCATAAAACTGGATATTTTTCTAAAACCATTTGCGATTATTTAGCTGAGGATAAAAAGATAAAACCATTTTATAATAATTTCCCTGATTTGGATGGCTTTAAGCAACAGATTAAGGATAAAAAAATGTCAGGTCGAGCGGAGTCGAGACCTATTCTAGTTAAATCCCTAGAAAAGCAATATCAATACCTAAATAGTTCAGCCAAAACAGCACAAAATATTCAGTCTCTTTTAAGCGAAAATACATTTACAATTACGACGGGGCATCAGCTTAATTTGTTTACTGGACCCTTGTATTTTTTATATAAAATTGTGTCTGTTTTGAACTTAGTTGAGCGGTTAAAAATAGAGTTTCCTGAACGTAATTTTGTGCCAATTTATTGGATGGCGACGGAAGATCATGACTTTGATGAGA
>DOIV01000150.1:5738-5959 GCA_003511845.1 Flavobacteriaceae bacterium
AAAATATTCAGTCTCTTTTAAGTAAAAATACATTTACAATTACGACGGGGCATCAGCTTAATTTGTTTACTGGTCCGCTGTATTTTTTATATAAAATTGTGTCAGTTTTGAATTTAGTTGAGCAGTTGAAAATTGAGTTTTCAGACCATAATTTTGTGCCAATTTATTGGATGGCATCCGAAGATCATGACTTTGATGAGATAAATTACTTTAATTTTAAA
>DOIV01000057.1 GCA_003511845.1 Flavobacteriaceae bacterium
ATAAAGCCCATGATAAGGTATAGAATAGTAGTAAGTATTCCTCCAATCAACGCATAAGGTAATTGTGTTTTTACATGATCTATATGATCACTTGCTGATGCCATAGAAGAAATTATTGAAGTGTCAGAAATGGGTGAACAATGATCGCCAAACACGCCACCACCCAAGGTAGCAGCAATGACCATAGTTGGGTCTACCTGATGCGTAGTTGCCATAGGTATTGCTATTGCCATCATAATACCAAAAGTACCCCAAGAAGTTCCTGTTGAAAATGCAATAACAGAACTGATAATAAAAACTAACGCTGGTAGTAATTCTGGTGTCAACCAACTTTCAGACCAATTTGCAATAAATTGCCCTGTACCAAGCTCTCTACAAGCCGTATTTATTGCAAATGCCAATACCATAAGCAACGCTAAAGGCATTAATTCGCTGATGCCTTTTAAGACTAAATCTACCATTTCATTGGTTTTCATGATTCCTTGTGTGCGGTACATAATCATAGCCACAAGAATTGATGATATTACTGCATATAAAACTGAAGATGAGCCTGATCCTTTACCAAAAGCTTGTGATAAATGATTGCCAAGAGTGGTGAAACTCTCTACCTCATCCCAACCTGTATATGCCAAGAAAAAAGGCATCATCAACACCATGGTAGCTAAAGGAATAATCATATTATAAGCTCTTGCCTTAATTCCTTTTTTTGGTTCTAAAGAAGTAATGGTATCTGAAATTAAAGGTTTGGCATTATCATTTAATAACTTGCCTGTTTCTCTAGTTCGTTTTTCTGCTTTAGCCATAGGACCAAAGTCCTTTTTAGTTATAATGACAATAAAAACTATAGCTATAGCTATAAATGGATAAAAATTATATTTTATAGATGACAATAGCATTGAAAAAGGCTGCTCAATCCCTTCCAAAAGCAATAAACTCATAATAAAAGCTCCCCAAGCATTAAACGGAATAATAATAGAGGTTGGTGCTGAACTAGAATCGGCTATATATGCTAATTTCTCTCTCGGAATTTTTAATTTATCAAATACTGGTCTAAATAAAGTGCCTACAGTTAATGAGCTGATACTAGTTTCTACAAATAGTAAAACACCTGTTAGTGTTGCTAGAACCTGTACAATTACACGGCTATATCCTGCTTGTTTTTTTTCAAAATAATCTATCAATACATTGAGCTTATTTACAAAACCTTCTACACCTTTTGAATATTGGATAAAAAGAAGTAACGCACCAACCAATGCACTAAAAATAATAGTTCTTGTTTGCCCAGGGTCTTTAAAAACATCTACCAGACTATTTATTGCTTCTAAAGTTCCTGTAAAAACATTCCAATCGTTCATGATCAACCACGAAAACCAAATTCCGAATAATAAAGAAATGTAAACTTGTTTTGTTCGTATTGCAAAGACGATAGCAATTAATGGTGGTAATACTGATAGGAATCCGTAGTCGGCTGTCATAAATTTTTGTAGGTTTATTAACTGGATAAATATATAAAAACTAATTGAATATATTTTTTAGGAAATTATCTTCTTTATATGTTTCAATAATTTGTTTAATATTGTTGAACAAAATCAGCTAATAGAAATTGAATCAAAAAACAATGAAGCATCAAATAATAATATTGTCAGTAATTATAGTATTGACTTCTTGCAATCAAAAACAAGAACCAATTCTAATTACATCGGCTGATTTTAATAAATCAGTAGATAAAGTAGGTGAAGTTATGGTGCATGACATTTTTTCGCCACCTGTAGCTAGTCGTGTTTTTGCTTATCCAAATATTGCAGCTTATGAAATTATTGCACAAAACAATGATGATTATAAATCTCTTGCAGGTCAAGTCACAGATTTAAAATCAATTCCAAAAGCAGATACCTTACAGCCTCTCAATTTTCAATTGGCAGCATTAATTGCTCATATTGATTTAAGCAAAAGGTTAATTTTTTCTGAACAAAAGATTGAAGTTTATAGAGATAATTTATCAGTAGCATTGCGTTATAAATCAAAGAGTTTCAGTTGATTAGGATTGCTACTTTGAAAGTTCTGTATCTCTATTTGTCTAAACAGCTGATTTAGAGGTGTTTTATCAAACGAAGACACACTTAATATTTGTAATATTTCGTAAATACTTTTGTCTAATTTCAATATTTTTTTCGCATAGGCTATTATTAAATACGAAGAAACAGCAATCCATATCTGTGTTTTTACTGCATTTTCTGATTGACCCCAAAACGATTTAATTTTTAAATGTTGTTTTATCCACTTAAAAAATATCTCAATCTGCCATCTTTGCTTGTATAGGTCTGCTATCAATAGTGCATCTAATTTGAAATTATTTGTTATAAATTCGTAAACTTTATCTTTTTCTTTATCATAGAATTTTATTTTCCTGATTTTATTTGGATATGATTTTTTTGACTTGTAGCCTGTTAGTTTTACAATTTGGTCATATTTAATCCCTGTACCCTTATCAACTTTATTAGAGTATAATCGTTTATAGGCGAAGTTGCGTTTAGCTCGGAGAACATAAAAGGCAGAACATTCATCAATTTCTGATAATTTTTCAAAATCTATGTAAGCTTTACCCATTATATAAAAAGCCCCTGCTTCAAATGTGAATAAACTACCTCGACCC
>DOIV01000009.1:0-533 GCA_003511845.1 Flavobacteriaceae bacterium
TTCCTTGCAACGGTCTTAAATATTTTAAACAGCTAAAAAGTTAAGTTTTAACCATTATATCAAAATTCTTCACTTCATTCGTTCCTCATTGCATTCTGAATGACATTCAAATATTAAATAAAAGATTTACTGAATTAAAAATGTGCCAATACAGATATTGAAAAGTTACGTCCTGGTGCAGAAATACCCGAAGCAAATTCTTTATAATGCACATCAAAAATATTATCAACTGACAATAAAGCGTCAATGTTTTTAGTGAGTTTGTATGTTGAGCTAAAATTTAAACTTGCCCAAGTTGGGGTTCCATAATAAGTATCAATTGCGGCTATATATGGTGTGTCTTCAAACCGGTCAATCCCTTCTGAAAGATTGTAGTCTTTGGCTTTTTTTCTACTGTTAAACTTGTAATCTAAGCCTAATTCTAATCTTCCTTTTTTATGTGAAATAGCGACCATACCAAATAATGGCGGAATGGAAGATAAAGGTTCGTCTGTATCATAAGTATATCCTTTAGTATGGGTAATAGAAGCTCT
>DOIV01000009.1:925-2112 GCA_003511845.1 Flavobacteriaceae bacterium
GCCTTATCATTATTCACATTTGCTACAATATTAGCTTGCTCACCATCATAAAAAAGGGTGCGTTTTCCGTTTAAGATAAAATCAGCTCTAGTAATATAATTGTCTAACAAAGTATAATAGGTAGTTGCACTAATATAGAATTTTTTATCATTAAAATATTTCATAATCCCCAATTCTGCATTGTAAACATATTCAGGCTTTAAATTGATATTAGGCACAGTAACATTACCTCTTCTCTCTCTTACTTTACCCAAATCATCTAAATTTGGAGATCTAAAGCCAGAGGATAATACACTATTAATTTGCCAATCTTTTGTGGGTTTAAAAACATAACCCAACGTTGCTGTTACTGATGAATTATTTACTGAAATACTGTTGTCAGGCAAGGTAAAAAAAGTTTCGTCTAACCATGTTGCTGTTAAATTTGTATTGGTAAAACGGATTCCTGAGTTTAAGGTTGACACCTTACTAATATCTTGTCTGTAATTTACATAGGCAGCACTAGTGGTATACGTACTTCCTCCGTCTGCATATCTAGATTGTACAGGGAAGCTACCTGAAAAACCAGTAATTTTATTCCCATTTACCGCTAATGTTTTTCCTTCTGGGCTTGAATTGACATCGTTATGGGTAAATTCTAATCCGTAAGCTAAAATTCTATCTTTTGATTTGGTTAACGGTACTGAAAAGTCAGCATTTACACTGATTACATCAACTTTTTCTTTTCGGATGGTTCTATCTAAACTATTAAACTTTCGATTGATTCTTGATTCTTTTATATTTTGATAAGCCAAAGTGATGGTACCATTATCTAACCATTTTTTTTCAGGATTAATTTCTAATTGTGTAGAAGCTAAAAATCGTTCTTGTGGACCATAATACCATTCTGCATAACGCAATTTACCATTTCTAGTTTCTGACAATCGATCAAAACGAGGTGTGTTTGATGTTGTACTAAATTGAAAATTCACATTTAAGTTGGTTTTTTTTGAAAACGGAATAAAAAACTTTTGCAAAATATCCGTTTGCTTATAACCTGTATTACGCTGTATGTTTGGATCTGAGTTTACAACCGATTCAGCATTGTAATAATCATCTGTATTATTAGAATACTCAAAAACTTTCCCCAAAGTATCAAAACCATGAGTTCTATTTTTTCCCATTTTTAAATCGCCAAAATTGCTGTG
>DOIV01000009.1:2467-7046 GCA_003511845.1 Flavobacteriaceae bacterium
TTGGCTAGTAAATTCATTATTAACAGAGCTATATCTGCCCAAAAAGGATGTGTTTACATTGGTTTTATCACTTACCATCGGTTTTCTGGTGTAATAGTGAATAACGCCTCCTAAAGCATCTGAGCCGTAAATAACAGACGAAGGTCCAAAAATTACTTCTACTCTATCTAACATATTGGGTGAAACACTAATAGAATTCTGCAAATGCCCTTTTCTGTAGATCGCATTATTCATTCTAACTCCATCAACAACTAACAATACTCTATTGGCTTCCATACCTCTCAATACAGGGCTTCCGCCACCAAATTGTGATTTTTGAACCTTTATCCCTGGTATTTCTGCCAACAAATCTGCCGACGTTTGTGGCGATAATCGTTGAATATCTTGAATAGAAAACACAGCTACTTGTTCTGCAATCCGCTTACGTGATTCTTTACTTTTTGAGCTAGACAAAAACACTTCTTTTAAATGATGTGAATTGCTTCTTAAATAAATTTTATCACCAGTAAGTTGTCGCTTTAAAACTTCAAATTCAATATAAGTAACATGTCTAAACGATAAAATTTCGTTTTCGTTAAAAATACTAAGGTCAATTTTTCCGTTTTTATCTGAAACTATATGTTTACTATTATCCTCATTTACAACCGCAACTTTTACTATCGGAAACTCAGATTCTTCATCTAAAACAGTAATGATTTGAGCTGTAGATGTATAAATAATAAAGTATAAAATGGGCAGTATAAATCTCTTCATAATCAGTTAAATACCATTTTCAAAACTTCTAATGATTTAGGTTTTCTAAATCCGGGTAAATGTAATTCAAAATATTGTATTAAAGTTTCTAATAAACTTTGCCTACTTTTTTTATTGAATTTTAATTTAAATAATCCATCAAAATTTGTGCCGTGAAGTTGTTTAAAGTAGGTTAAATTTTCACCAGAAATATAATGTCTTGAATTGATGTGGTCTGTAAATTTTCCTTCTAACAAGTCAAAATATAAAAATTGTTCTCCTTTTTCAGGATAAAACCCGAGATACTTGGTCAGATTCATTAAAAAATACAAATGAAAATTTGCAGTTTCATTCTGTGAATCTAACCAAAGAAAAGTAGTTTCTAAATAGTGAAATAATTCTGAATTTTCTTCCTCTTCTTTTAAAGCATGTGTAAGTACTTCAGATAAAAAAACCAACATGGTTTGCTTGACTACATTTGTAGGAATTGTAAGGTAAGGTGTCGAAACTTTAACTTCATTAATAAAATGTAGTGATCTATTATTCTTATAATTGGCTGTGATTTCTAATTGGGTTAGTGGCTGAAAATAGGCAATTGAAAATTTTCCTTTGGTTTGTTTGAAAATCCGCTTTATTAGATAAGATCTTAAGCCTTGTTCTGTATAACACTTTACAATCAAATCATTATCACCATATTTAATGGCATTTAAGACAATGGCTTTACTGGTAATCAGCATTAATTGATTATTGCTATTTTAGTGATAGACGTTTCTGATTTGTCAGGTATGGTCAACAATACAATATAAACACCTGAAGCAACCCTACTACCTGCTAAATTGGTTTTGTTCCAAATTACCTTACCGCCTTTTAATTCTTGACCTTCAACAACATTGGTTTCGTGCACCAATCGTCCTGAGGCGTCTAAAATTTTAACATTGGTTCCTCTTGGTAAATGGGTGCCATTTCTACCGTCTATAGTTACAAATTCATGTTCTTTCTTTACAGGATTAGGATAGGCGTATACTTCACCCAATTCATCCCCAAAAGGGGCTACATTATTATTAAAAGCAACAATACCTTTATCTGTTGCAAAGTAGACCTTGCCATTGCTATTATCAACCTTAATTTTTATGATTTTATTAGATGGTAAAGGTGAGTTTCCTCTATTAAAATTGAATAAAGTCTCTTGTCCTGAAGGGTTAGTCGCTAAGACTCCACCTGTATCTGTACCAAACCATTTATTATCAGCACCATCAATGGCAATAGAACTTATGGGTTGATTACCTAATAATTTTTTTGCAATACCATCATCTTCAATAATGATAGGAGAAGCATCATAGATATTACTATCAAAAACACCCCCAGCATTTGAATACACAACCAAGCCTTTTTTAGTACCAATCCAAATTCTATTATTTCTGTCAACAGCTAGGGTATTTACTCTAGGGTCTGGTAATGATCCTTTTGTAGAGGCCGTAATTAAGGCTCTTTTTCTGTTTTCTGTTTCGTTATATACCAATGCTCCATTACGTCTTGAACCTATCCAAACATTGCCTGTTCTATCAATGACTAATTCTGACAAACCAAAAGCATTGTTTGTAATTAATGAGCTTAAATCAAACTCACTCCATGAACCATTAGTGTTCAGTTTTTTCAATCTATTACTTACCCAAGAATTACTCACCCATAAATTACCTTGGTTGTCAAAAGCGGCACCATTAATCCTTACACTATTATAATTAAGGTTGTCAGGTGCTAAGTCTTCCAAGCCACTATTGGTATGGTTCCAAAAATTAGTTATTACATCATTTTCAATCACCAACATACCGCCTGAGGCTCCTAACTTGTCTGGTGATGTTTGTCCGAAAGAACTCAAATATACTTTTTCAGGATTTTCTGGGTCTATTGTTATATGTACTAAATCTCTTGCAGGGTAAGTAGGGTTATATGGTATATTTATCCAATTTTCACCATTAAAATGACTAAAATTTCTTTCACTTTGTAAAGGAGTAAAAGCAGCGTCATAACCTCCATAAACTACCCATAAATGATTCTTTTCTGCAGCAATTGAAAAAACATCATTAGAAACTGGTCCTTGTGGATGAATCTCAGTATAATCAGTTGCATTTAAAAGACTTCGCTGTAGAATTCCGAATGTTGTTGTGGCTAAATACACTGAATTATCATCAGCAAAAGCCGATTGTAAATTGTAATCAAAATTTGCTGTGGTATAGGTTGTTATTTGATGACCTAAAGAACTATTATATACATAGGCAGATTTATTTGTTGTTACTGTAATATGACTTTCAGATGCTTTAATTTGTAGTACATTTTCACCAAAAGCACCAATAAGTTCAAGGTTACCTGCATTTACCTTATAAAAACTATTCCCTTTTGATGTAAAAAGCTGATTGTTAAAAATAGTTATAGTTTTAAAATTACCTATTAAACTACCTTGTGGCGATTGCCAATTGTTAAAATCTATCAAATTATTTGCAGTAACATCTGCAGTAAAAACACCCAATTCTGTTACAGCATAAATCACATCATTAAAAATTGCCGTTTGATTTATATTTAATACTGAAGAATTATTTCCGATAAAATAAGTGTCTCCATATTCTAGTTTTTCTATATCATAAACAACAATAGCAAAGGGTGTTGAAAAATAGAGTTTATTATTGTGTTCTGAAATGTGTTTGATTGTTTTTTCGCCTGTAATATTTAATCGTTGAATGTCATTTGCCAAAGTAATGTTTCCTTCGGAATCTATAATTTCAAGCAAACCATTTTGATAGCCAATAATCAATTTTTGATGAGTTTCACTATAATAAATGCTTGAGGTAATTTCTCCTGATAACCCTTGTATTGATGATAGTTTTTCAATTTCTTGACTGTCTACATCATAAATAAAAACAGCATTGTCTGCTATTGCATATATTTTAGAAGCAACTTTAATAAAATCTTTAACATTATTATACGAGTAAAAATCTTCCCAATTTGCACTAAAGTCAGTTTGAGACCAGCTTAAAGTGGATAAAAAAACGGAAAATAGAAAAAGTGTTTTCTTCATATTTAAAAAAATATTCATGTCAAAGATATTGAATATTACTTAAGGAAGGTTTTAAGAATTAATTTTTAACTTTTTAGGAAATTTAATAGTTACTTTAGTTCCTGTAGTGTTTTGGTCTGAAATATCTTCAATAATTACATATACATTTTTGTTTTCATGCAGTAGTTTTATCCGATCTTCTGATGCTTTTAAGCCAAATGGTTTTCTAGTTGATTTCAATTTAGCAGCTTTGGCTTCAGATTCTTTAATACCAACCCCATTATCTATAATTTCACATCTAATATTGTCATCTTCATCATAAATGGATAAATGAATTGCTTTAGTTCCTTTTTTGTTAGTAAACCCATGCCAAATAGCATTTTCAATAAAGGGTTGCATAAATAATGGTGGCACTTGAATATCTCTTAAATTGATACTCTCATCTACAGCTACAATATAATCAAAGCCTTCAGCCATCCGCAATTGCTCTAGTTTAATATACAAACCTAAAACACCTAAATCATCTTCTAATGGTACTGTTAAATTGGTTGAATTTTTAAGAACCTCTCTAATTAATCTTGAAAATTTTGTAATATAATCTGATGCTTTTTCTTTATCGTGATTGAGCACAAAATTATTGATTGAATTTAATGAATTGTATAAAAAATGAGGGTCCATTTGAGTTTGTAGAACAGTCATTTTTAAATCTGACATTTCCTTAGTTTTAAAGGCCAATTCACCTTCTATTTCAATCTTGTTTTTCTCAAAAGCTTTCAGTTTTTTTCCCATAATTAAGGC
>DOIV01000009.1:7446-8486 GCA_003511845.1 Flavobacteriaceae bacterium
CTTGTTTTAATATATAGCTAGATGCTGTTAATATCAAAAAAGATATTGATCCGATAATAAAATAGGTGACATGTTTGCCTTTAATTTTTGTAAGCACTATATAGGTTAGTATAGAAAATAACGCTACAATAGGCATTAAAAAAATAAAGAGTTTGTCTTGATAACTGCTTCCAAAGGCAATTTGAATTATAATAAAAATAAAAGCCGCAATAAAAATGGACTTCAAAACCAATACTATTAATTGATCCCATTCAGGAATCCTTTTTTTTGTTTCTAATAACTCTCTACTAAATGATATATAACCTGCAAGCCCTAAAAATAACAAAGAGTATTTAAAATAGGTATAAAAGGGTATAAACTGTTCATTACTAACAGTTTTTAAGAAGTAAATAAAAAAGCAAAACAGAAAAAAACTATAGTATAAATATTGCTTTTTTTTATTTAAAAAAAACACTACCAAACTATACACAGCAACAAATAACATTGCCCCTCTAATCCATGCATATATTTCAGAACTAAAGTCTAATAACATCAAAGTATCTATGTTAAAGTAGTTTTTCTAACAATTCATTTTTCTTATTTCTACTAACGCCGGCTTCTAAACCTTCGCTCATTGTCAAGACACCACCCATGCTTTTTGAGTATTCTTTAACGTGATTCATATTGATTAAATAAGAAGCATGCACCCTGAAAAAATTTGAATATTGAAACTTTTTTTCAACTTCTTTTAGTGTTTTGGTCACTAAAATAGTTTTATTCCCTTTTAAATAAATGGTTGTATAACTTTTATCAGATTTTAACATAATTACATCATCATTTTCTAATAAAAAAATCTTTCCATCTGCAGCAATACTGATCTTATCGTTTTTTTCTTTAAGGTTCGAAAATAATGATTGTAATTTATCTTCTAATTGGTTGCCTTTACGAGATACTTTTACTTTTTCTACCGCACTAATCAATTCATCTTTATCGACAGGTTTTAATAAATAATCTAACGCAGAAACTTTAATTGCTTTTAAAGCAAACTCATCATGAGCAGT
>DOIV01000009.1:8852-9173 GCA_003511845.1 Flavobacteriaceae bacterium
CATCCATTTCAGGCATTTCAATATCTAAAAAAACCAAATCTGGTTTCTCTTTTTCAATGATCTTTATGGCTTCTTTAGGTGAATTACACTTAATGATATTCAGCTCATCAACATAACGGTTTAGTTTCCATTCTAAAGCCTCTAGTGCGTTGATCTCATCATCAACTAAAACTGTCTTCAACATGGGTTGGGGTACTTTTGAGTTATTTAAGATAGCAAGGTACTACATTTTGTAGTACTTCTTATAAAAAGTTAATCTGTTATTTCTATAAATCGTTTCAATTCATTCCCTAATTCATCAATAACTGTAATGGTATGTTT
>DOIV01000009.1:9561-11227 GCA_003511845.1 Flavobacteriaceae bacterium
CATCTAAATACCAAAAAACTTTCATATTTGAAATGGTATGAGCCAGTTTAAAAACCAACTGATTGGTTTGTTCATGAAAATTTTTGGGTAAAAATACTTTTACCTTTTTTTTTGGATAAATAAAGTCCATTACCGCTTTATTACTAGAGTTGCAGTCACTTTTAAAGGAAGGCAAGGTCTGGTAATTCGGGTTTTTACGTTGGTAATAGAATTCTAATAATGGAGGTAAAACAAACCAACTGGTATGTTTCATTTTATTTATAGGATAACACGATGAATTCACTTGGTGTTGCTCATTCTCGTCTAAATGAACCCATAAATGAAAAGGACAAGCCTTTGTTTGTAGACCAGATCTTTGTACAAAAACAGAATCTTGTGTTTCACAAATTTCTGAAGCTCTATAGCCACTTTTTCTACATACTGGTATCTTCTCTAATTCATCAAAAGGCTTAACAAACCACTTACTTTTAGGTAAGACATTAAACACATCGAATAAAATAGGTGCAGCTGTAGATAAACCTACCAAACCTGGTCTACCTTCTCCGTCTGCATTACCTACCCAAACACCTACAACATAATCTTTGGTTGAACCAATTGCCCAAGCATCTCTAAAACCAAAACTAGTTCCTGTTTTCCATGCTATTTCTTTTGAGGAATCAAAAAACTTCCAATTTTCTTCCTCTTCCGGTCTATTTACTTCTTTTAAAGATTGATAGGTTAAATAAACCGAACCTGCATCAAATATGGTTTTTTCAGTAGAGACTTTTCCGAAATTAATGGTAGTATTTGCCAAAAAAGTTGGATTTACAAACTCATTTTTGTAATATTTACCCTGTGTTTCATCATAATGATTGATGGTTGAAGATAGAGCCGCATAACCTTTACATAAATCCCATAAATTGCTTTCTGCACCGCCTAAAATCAGTGATAATCCGTAATGATTGGCACCGTATTTAATATCCGTTAAGCCAATTCTCTTTACATAATGATGAAACCTATCCAAACCAAATTGTTGTAACATTCTAACTGCTGGTACATTTAAAGATCTTGATAAAGCTCTACTGGCAGGTACAGCTCCGTCATATTCTAAATTGAAATTTTTAGGGTTATAATTCGCAATCTGTGTAGGTACATCTGCAACCAAGGTTTTTGGTAAAATTTCACCAGCATCTAGCATTGCCGCATATAAAAATGGTTTTAAAATACTCCCTGTACTTCTAGGTTTATCAATTACATCAACATCTTTTTGATGGGCTTTATCGGTTGGAGAATTCCCTACATAAGCCAATACTTTTCTGGTTTTTACATCCAAAATAAGCACCCCTATATTGAAAATTTTATTCTGTTTTAGGTTATTATAATGGTTCTTTACAATCGTATTGGCACGTTGTTGCAAGGCTTTATTTACTGAAGTCTCTACTCTTTTTCCTTTCTGTAATTTATTTACCTTCTGTAATAAATGTGGTGCAATTTGAGGTAATTGATAGGGTTTATGAGGTAATTCTTCTTGAATAGCCAATTCATAGGTCAATTGATCAATCGTTTTCTCTTCAAATAGCTTTTTTAACAATCTATTCCTTTTTTTCAATAAACGCTCTTGGTTTTTACCTGGATATATTAAGCTTGGAGCGTTTGGCAATACTGCCAAAGTAGCACTTTCTGCCCA